>SFPL01000064.1 GCA_004551905.1 Lentisphaeraceae bacterium | reverse complement strand
TGTCCCCGTCGGCATCCCGTCGGGTGGCTTGTCATGCCTTGAACAGGCTGTGCGGCAGGGTCTCGTCGCGCAAAACCGCTTACAAATGTCCACGGCGGCTCGGCGCAGCCGAGACGACGGGGGTATTTGTAATCCGTGGTGGTGCGCCGGTGCGCTTGACGCGGACGCGGCGGTTTTGGTATACTACGCACTAATCAGCACCTGTTGGGGATATAGCTCAGTTGGTAGAGCGTCTCAATGGCATTGAGAAGGTCAGGGGTTCGACTCCCCTTATCTCCACCAACAGGAAGGCGGCTTGAACATGGTAATCGCACTGGTCTCGGTAGAGTTCTTCTGATGGGTGCCCGGGCGAGTTGGTCGGGCCAGCTGGCGTTCGTGCTGGCAGCTTCGGCTTCGGCGATAGGGCTGGGGAACCTCTGGCGCTTCCCGTATCTCGCTGCCCGCTACGGCGGCGGGGTGTTCATCGCCGTCTATCTCTCGCTCTCGCTCACGCTCGGCTTCGTCCTGCTCGTCACCGAGATAGCGATCGGGCGCTACGCCCGGCAGAGCCAGCTTACCGCGTTCGGCGTCCTCGGCCATCCGAAGTGGAACTTCCTCGGCGTCCTCGCGACGCTGGTGCCGCTTTTCATCCTGCCCTACTACAACGTCATCGGCGGGTGGGTGTTCCGCTACTTCGCGGCGTATGCGGGGGCGGCCTTCGCGGGAATCGCGCCGACTGCGGACCCCAAGGCGTTCTTCGGCGCGTTCGTCGGCGCGCCGTGGGCGCCGTTCGCGGCGATGTGCGCCTTCACGGCGGCGGTCGTCGCCGTGATCGTCCTCGGCGTGAAGAACGGCATCGAGAGGGCGAACCTCGTCCTCGTGCCGGCGCTCCTGGCGATTGCTGTCGCGCTTTCAGTGTATGTCGCGACGCTCCCGGGCGCGGGCGAGGGGATCAGGTACTACCTCGTCCCCGACTTCTCGTCGTGCGACAACATCGGCAAGGTCATGCTCGGCGCGATGGGGCAGATGTTCTACTCGCTTTCGCTCGCGATGGGGATCATGATCACCTACGGCAGCTACATGCTCCGGCGCGACTCCGTGCCGAAGGCGGCGGTGAGGATCGTCGCGGCTGACACCTTCGTCGCGATCCTCTCCGGCTTCATGATAATCCCGGTCGTCGTCGTGTTCGCCTCGGCCGGCGCCTCCGAGGGCGTCCGCGCCGTGATCGACGCCGGCCCGGGGCTCATGTTCGAGACGCTGCCGAAGGTGTTCCTCTCGCTCGGCACCGCCGGGCCGTGGTTCGGGCTCGTCTTCTTCACGATAGTCCTCTTCGCGGCGCTCACGAGCGGCATCTCGATGATGGAGGCGATCGTCGCCGCGGTCTGCGACTTCTTCAAGACGAGTCGCGCCAGGTCCGTCGCGGTGGTCTCTGTTTGGTCGGTCGCGGTCGGCGCGCTTTCCGCGTTCGGGTACGGACGCTGGAGCTCGCTCAGGTTCTTCGGGCTGCCGCCGCTCGACTTCTTCGACACGTCGATGAACATCCTCACCCCGATCGTCGCCGCGCTGATCTGCGTGTTCGCCGGCTGGATCCTGAGCCCGAAGCGGATCCTCGCCGAGTGCCAGCGCAGCGGCGAGCGCGTCGGCTTCCGCCTCTTCTATGTCGTCATGGTGCGGTTTGTCGCGCCGCTGCTGATAATCGCGATTGTCGTCTCCGAGGTCTGCCGGTGCCTCAAGCTCGGCGGCTGGAGCATTTAAAGAAAGAGGAACTGGGAAATGGGCGGATTCGGAACATGGCTGGCCGCAGCGGCCGCGCTGGCGCTTGCGGCTTCCGCCTCCGCGGCGGAGTGGGCCAATCTCGACGATGCGAACAAGCGCGGCGCGCGCAAGGTCTCCGCCGCCTACCTCGTCGGCAAGGTGGTGCTCGTCTGCCGCGCCCATGAGCACGCGGAGCGGCTCGGCGAGATCTGGGCGAGCTTCCGCCGCAAGAACTTCGTGGCGCTTGGGTCCTTCGCGAAGGCGCCCGCGGACGCGAAGTATCCGGTCTACGCTGGGTCGGGGCCGGAGGGCTGGAACCCCCAGTCCGCGCTCTGCGTGGTCGACGCGAAAGGGGATGTCGTCTACACCGGCGGCGACCTCGCCCAGGCGACGGAGGCGGCGGTGGAGTCGATTACCGCGTTCGTCGCGGCGCCTGACTACAGCACCTGGCGGAAGTATCTCGACTTCGAGGCGCGCGAGCTTCCCGGCCGCGCGATCAACCATCTCGCCGAGGTCAAGAAGGACAAGCGCATCTCGGCTTCCGTCGGCTACAAGGCCGCGTCCAAGGAGCTTGCCGCGCGCGAGAAGGAGCTCAAGGCGAACCCGGCCTACGTGCGCCTCGCCAAGCTGGAGCAGCTCGTCGCGCAGGTGCGGGAGTACAGCCCCGCAAACAAGCGCGCGCGCGTCAAGTTCACCAAGGCGAAGATCGAAACCGAGGCAAAGAAGTACGCCGATTTGAAGGAGTCCGAGGATCCGGTCGTCGCGCGCGAGGCGAAGAACTGCCTTGCCGACCTCGCCTGGGCCGCCGCGGAGCTGTAACAAGGAAGAAGCCGCCATGAAGGAAGAGTTCGCCAACATCACCGAGATCCTCGAGCGCAACGCGCGCGAGTGGTCTGACGACGTCGCGCTCGTCGAGATCGACACGCCGGACGAAAGGCGGCACAAGACCTGGAAGGAGGCGGAGCTCGTGGAGTCCGTCCCCGACAGGTCGTTCCGCGTCGAGATGACTTGGCGCGAGTTCGACGACAAGGCCAACCGCTTCGCGAACTTCCTGCTGTCGCGCGGCTATACGCGCGGCGATAAGGTCGCGATCCTGCTGATGAACTGCCTTGAGTGGCTGCCGATCTACTTCGGCGTCCTCAAGGCCGGCTGTATGGCCGTGCCGCTCAACTTCCGCTACACCGCCGACGAGATCAAGTACTGCCTCGGCCTCTCCGACGCGCAGGCGCTCGTCTTCGGCCCCGAGTTCACCGGGCGCGTCGAGCAGATCGCCGACCGCATCCCGCTGGTCCGGACGCGTCTCTACGTCGGCGAGGACTGCCCCACCTTCGCCGAGAGCTACCCGAACCTCGTGAAGTACGCCTCGGCGGAATCGCCGGCAGTCAGGATGACCCCGGAGGACGAGGCTGCGATCTACTTCTCGTCCGGCACCACCGGCTTCCCCAAGGCGATCGTCCTCCAGCACCGCTGCCTGCTGCACAGCTGCCGCTGCGAGCAGAAGCACCACGGCCAGACGAAGGACGACGTCTTCCTCTGCATCCCGCCGCTCTACCACACCGGCGCGAAGATGCACTGGTTCGGGTCGTTCCTCGTCGGCGGGCGCTCGGTGCTTCTCAAGGGCGTCAGGCCCGAGTGGATCGTCCGCGCGGTGAGCGAGGAGAAGTGCACAATCGTCTGGCTGCTCGTCCCCTGGGCGCAGGACATCCTGGACGCCATCGACCGCGGCGACGTGAAGATCGAGGATTACTGTCTCTCGCAGTGGCGGCTCATGCACATCGGCGCCCAGCCGGTGCCGCCGGCGCTCATCAAGCGCTGGAAGAAGGTCTTCCCGCACCACGACTACGACACCAACTACGGCCTTTCCGAGTCGACCGGTCCCGGCGCGGTGCACCTCGGCGTCGAGAATATCGACCACGTCGGCGCGATCGGTGTCGCCGGCTACGGCTGGCAGACGAAGATCGTCGGCAAGGACGGCATCACCCCGGTCGAGCCGGGCAAGGTAGGCGAGCTCGCGCTCAAGGGCCCCGGCGTGATGAAGGAGTACTACCACAACCCCGAGGCCACGGCCGAGATCATGAAGGAACCGGGCTGGCTGCTCACCGGCGACATGGCCGAGGAGCGCGACGGCTTCATCTACCTCGTCGACCGCGCCAAGGACGTCATCATCACCGGCGGCGAGAACCTGTACCCGGTGCAGATCGAGGACTTCGTCCGCGCCAACCCGAAGGTGAAGGACGTCGCCGTGATCGGCCTCCCTGACGCGCGCCTCGGCGAGATCGCCGCGGCCATCGTCTCGGTCAAGGAGGGGATGTCGCTCTCCGAGGCCGAGTTCAACGAGTTCTGCCTCGCGCTGCCGCGCTACAAGCGCCCGCGCAAGGTGATCTTCGCCGACGTGCCGCGCAACCCGACCGGCAAGATCGAGAAGCCCAAGCTGCGCAAGATGTACGGCGCCGACGCGCTCGTCGCGCAGCAGAACGGCATTGTCGCGTAGGCTGGGTCCGAAGGGCGGAATGGCGGTGAAATCGAGCATGCGCACCGGTGCCGCGGCGCTGGTGGAGAGCCTGGAGAAGGCTGGGGCCGAGGTGGTCTTCGGCTACCCGGGCGGAAACGTGGTGGATGTCTTCGACCGCCTCCGCGGCTCCCGCCTGCGCTTCGTGCTCGGCCGCCACGAGCAGGGCTGCGTCCACATGGCCGACGGCTACGCCCGCGCAAGCGGCCGGCCGGCGGTCGTGGTGGTCACCAGCGGCCCCGGGCTCACCAACACCATCACCGGCCTCGGCGCGGCGAACATGGACGGAGTGCCGATGGTGCTCGTCTGCGGACAGGTCCCGCTCGACCAGATCGGCACCGACGCCTTTCAGGAGGCGGACACGACCGGCCTCACTCGCGCCGTCTCCAAGCACAACTTCCTCGTCCATTCGGCGGACGAGATCCCCGAGACGGTGGCGCAGGCGTTCTACATCGCTACCCACGGCAAGCCCGGCCCCGTCGTCATCGACGTCCCGCGCGACTGCCAGCTGGCCCTCACAGCGGCGGCGTATCCGCCGCGCGTGTTCCTGAGGGCGTACCACCCCGATGTCTCCGCCGCTCCCTCGCAGGTCGCCCGCCTCGCCAAGCTCGTGAACGGCGCGAAGCGCCCGGTGATCCTCGCCGGCGGCGGCGTCGTCGCCTCCGGCGCGTCGGGCGACGTCGCCGCGCTTGCGCACAAGGTCGGCATCCCCGTCGCGACGACGCTGATGGGCATCGGCTCGTTCGACGAGACCGACCCGCTCGCGCTTGGCCTCGCCGGGCTCCACGGCGAGTTCGCCGCGAACGCCGCGATCGCCGAGGCGGACCTCCTGCTCGCGCTCGGCGTCCGCTTCAACGACCGCGTCACCGGCAGGAGCGCGGCGAAGTTCGCCCGCCGCGCGAAGATCGTCCACGTGGACTGCGATCCCGCATCGATCAACAAGAATATCACCGTCGACCTCGGCATCATCGCCGACGTGAAGGAGCTGCTGATGACGGTGGACTCTCGGATAATGCCTGCCGCGCACGACGAGTGGCTCGCGGCGATTGCCGCGCGCCGCCGTCCGCGCACCGAGGGCCTGAAGCCGCTCCACCGCGGCGTCATCATGCCGCAGGCCGTGGTCGAGTCGGTCTACGCCGCCACCAAGGGCCGCGCCGTCGTCGTCACCGATGTCGGCCAGCACCAGCTCTGGGCGGCGAAGCGCTTCCGCCACACCATGCCGCGGCACTTCATCAGCTCTGGCGGCATGGGCGCGATGGGCTTCGGCATCCCCGCGGCGATCGGAGCGGCGATCGCGCGGCCGGACCGCAAGGTCGTCGCGTTCCTCGGCGACGGCGGCGCGCAGATGACGGCCGAGGAGCTGATCGTCGCCGCGGAACTCGGGCTGCCGGTCACTTTCGTCGTGTTTTCCAACGGCTCGCTGGGCCTGGTGCGCCAGATGCAGCGCCACCTCTGCGGCGGACGCTACTTCGCGACCGATCTTCATTCTCCCGACTTCGTGAAGCTCGCGGCCGCCTACGGCATCCGCGGCGTCCGCGTGACGGACGGGAGCAGGCTCGACGCAGCGGTGGCGAAGGCTCTCAAGTCGAAGGCGCCGACGCTCGTCGAGGTGGTGGTGGAGAAGGAGGCCGAGGCATGAAAGAGGGAATCCACCTCATTAACTGCTATGTCGAGAACAAGCCGGGCGTCCTCGCGCGCATCGTCGGGCTCATCTCCGGCCGCGGCTACAACATCCAGACCCTCAACGTCGGCCCGACCGAAGACGGCACCGTCTCGCGGATGAAGATCGACGTCCTTGGCACCGCCCGCGTCGTGGAGCAGATCATCCTCCAGCTCCGCAACCAGGTCAACGTGATCGAAGTCTCCTCCCGCCGCCGCTGAGCGGTCAGATAATGCTGTTCTGTTCTTCGGTCGAAATTCCGTGGCCCGGACGAACGGATCGCAAGCCCGCAAAATAAGTGTCAATCACACGCGCGCGCGAGTTCCCAGTGCAACACCGGGAGGTTTTGCCTTGAGCGATTGGCCTGTTGAGCGGGCTTCAGCTGGGGGTTGAAAAAATCAGGCGTTGGCTGTATGCTTTCTTGCAAAGCAAAAAAACGCAAGGAGGC
>SFPL01000063.1 GCA_004551905.1 Lentisphaeraceae bacterium | reverse complement strand
CAAAAGTCAAGGGGGAATCTGCAAAAAAGTCAAAATATGCAGGACGGGCCGGGATGGCGCGACGCCATCCCGGCCCTGTGGACAAAGGTCGCCTCCTACGGCCTACCTGTGCGAAGAATTAGGGATTTGTAATCCGTGGGAAATGTTCCAGAGATTACAAAAGTGGACGTCGCTGTTCAAGTTCCCGGCGTTTTATCAAGAGTCGGTGACATACGCGCAGAACGACTTCAGCAGCGAGTCGGGGACGCCGGTGAAGAAGTCGTCACCTCGGTCTGCCGCCGGTCAGTCGAGCACGCCCTTGGAAGGCGGCTCGGAGTCGTCCCACCACGAACCCTTGGAGAAGCCGAGGCGCGCGATGGGCTTGGTGGTGAGCTGCTTGCCCTTGGCGCCGGCGGCGCGGACCGGCACCACCTCCTGCTTCTCGGCCTTGCTGGTCTCGCGGTTGACGCGGTCGACGAGCTCGAGGGGGTGGAAGTGCTGCTGGTGGATCTTCTGTCCCTTCGCAGGCTTGTACTTGACGTAGAGCGTCTCCTGGCAGCCCTCGACGAACATCAGCACCTTGGACTTCGGCTTCTCGGGCGCCAGTCGGTATTCCTTGTTGCGGATGAGCCCGCCGAAGGCGAAGCGCTTGATGTAGCTGAAGCCGTAGCCGCCCTCCTCGTAGACGCAGGTGAAGACGCGCGCGTCGCGGTCCTTCTCCTGGTCGTAGCGGATGACCTGGATCAGGTCCTTGTCGACGAAGGTCCTGTCCTCGGGCTGGATCTTCTTGAAGCGGCCGTCGCGCCAGACGAGGATGAGCTCGTCGAGCGAGGAGCACTTGAAGAGCTCGTCTCCGCCGCGGATCCCCGAGCCGAGGTAGTGGTTCTCCTTGTCCCAGCGGATGGTGAGCTCCGTGGCGGTGATGGCGCGCACATCCACCTCCTTGAATGCGCTCCGGGCGGCCTGGGTGCACCGCGGGTACTTCTTGCGGTAGTCTCTGACAAGGCCCTTGAGGTAGGAGACGGTGAAGGCGCGGAGGTGGACGAGGTTGTCCTTCACCTGCGCCTCTTCGTCGCGGATGGCCTTGATCTCGGCGCGGTTGCGGTCGATGTCGAATTGGGAGATGCGGCGGATCTGCAGCTTGAGGAGCCGCTCGATGTCGTCGTCGGAGATCTCCTTGCGGCGCAGCTCCTTCATGTGGGGCGCAAACCCGGTGCGGACCGCCGCGCGCACGCCCTCCATGGTCTTCTCGGACTCGATGCGCTTGTAGATGCGCTCCTCGATGAAGATGCGGTCGAGCGTGCGCGCGTGGAAAAGGTCGTCGAGCTCGCCGAGCCTGATCTCCTGCTCGCGCTTCATGAGCTCCATGAGCCGCTCGACGTTGGCGCGGAGGATCTCCGACACCTTCATCAGCCTCGGGCGGCCGTCGACAAGCACGACCGGGCGCGACGAAATCGACTTCTCGCAGCTGGTGAAGGCGTAGAGCGCGGTCATCGTCTTCTCCGGCGACGCCCCGGCGGCGAGCTCCAGCTCGATGCGGACCGACTCGCTGGTGAGGTCGTGGATCTTGCGGACGGCGACCTTCTTCTTCTTGACGGCGTCCTCGATCGACTCCGAGATGGTGTCGGTGGTCTCGCCCCAGGGCAGCTCGGTGATGACGAGCTTGCCCTTCTCGGAGGAGTCGATGCGCGCGCGGACCTTCACCTTGCCGAAGCCGTCCTGGTAGTCGCTCGCGTCCATGATCCCGCCGAGCTGGAAGTCGGGCAGGAGCTCGAACGGCTTCTTCTGGATGACGGCGATCTCCGCCTCGAGGAGCTCGATGAAGTTGTGGGGCATGATGGCGGTGGAGAGGCCGACGGCGATTCCGTCCGCGCCCAGCATCAGCAGCAGCGGCAGCTTCGAGGGCAGGTAGACCGGCTCCTTGTTGCGCCCGTCGTAGCTGTCCACGTAGGCCGTGGTCTTGGGATTGAAGACGTGGTCGCGGGCGAGCGCGGTGAGGCGGCACTCGATGTAGCGCGTCGCCGCGTGCGGCATGCCGGTGTAGAGCGAGCCGTAGTTGCCCTGTCCGTCGATGAGATAGCCGCGGCCCTCGCCCCAGAGCTTGTTCGCCAGCACCACGATCGCGTCGCCGATCGAGGCGTCGCCGTGCGGATGGTACTGCATGGCGTGGCCGACGATGTTGGCGACCTTGGTGTAGCGGCCGTCATCCTTCTCCCAAAGCGAGTGGAGGATGCGGCGCTGCACCGGCTTGAGCCCGTCCTCGACGGCAGGGATGGCGCGTGAGCAGATGACGTAGGCGGAGTACTGGCGGAAGTTAAAGTCGTAAAGGTCGCGCATCGGGCCGGAGCCGGTGAGCGACAGGTCCGGGGGCGTGGCTATGGGTTCGTGGCTCGGGGTTCGCGACTCGTGGCTCGTGACCTTGGGCGCGCGGCCTGCGTCGGCCTTGGGCTTGGCGTTCGCGGCTGGCTTGCCGCCGGCTGCGTCCGCGGCGGGCTGGAACAGATCGAGGTTGTCGAACAGGCTGGGCGGCCGGGACGTCTTCTTTGAGTTCTTCTTGGGCATCTTCTTCGTTTTGGAAATTGCTGTGTTGTGTATTATAGCATATTCGCGGTTCAAGGGTGAGGCGCGCTCAGCTGCGTCATCCGAGGCGCCGGGCTTCAACCACTGGACCGGAAATTATGGTATAATGCGCATATGAAGAAAATCATCATCCTTGCTGCGGTGTGCGCCGTGGCGTCGTTCGCCCTCACCGCCGAGTCCGCCGCGGCCGCCGAAGAGAAACCCCTCAAGGTGCTGATGATCGGAAACAGCTTCTCGATCTGCAACCTGAAGGAGATGCCGAACATCGCCAAGGCGGCGGGCGCCCCGCTCGACCTCGCCTCGCTGTTCATCGGCGGCTGCTCGTTCGAGCGCCACTGGAGGAACGTCGGGGTCGCCGCGACCAACGCAAACTTCAAGCCCTACCGCTTCGACCGCAGCGTCAACGGCGCCAATACCGTCGACGACGGGCGCGCCAACATCCCGGACGCGCTCGCGCTCGACAAGTGGGACGTGGTGACCATCCAGCAGGCGAGCCCCCTGAGCTGGCAGCCGGAGACTTTCGAGCCGTTCGCGAGCAACCTCGTCGCCCTCGTCCGCCGCCTCGCGCCGCAGGCAAAGATCATGGTGCAGGAGACCTGGAGCTATCCGAACTGGGACAAGCGGCTGAAGAAGTTCGGCTTCGACCAGGTCGAGATGTACCGCCGCCTGCACGGCGCCTACGCCGGCCTCGCCGCGCGCTACGGGCTGGAGGTCATCCCGGTCGGAACCGCCGCGGAGTTCGCGCCCGACCGCAGCGCGCTCTTCGACCGTCCCGACTTCCACTTCAACCGCGAGGGCGCCTACCTGCAGGGGCTCGTCTTCGCCGCGAAGCTGCTCGGCCTCGACGCGCGCAAGTGCGCGTACCGTCCGGACTGGATGGACGCGCGCCGCGCCGACGAGCTCCGCGCCGCGGCGATGGACGCCATCGAGGGGAAGGGGCGCATCCGCCGCGCCTTCCGCGCGCCCCACGTCACCCGCGGCAGCACCAACGTGCTCCGCTGCCAGCCGATCGACGACGCCCCGTGGATCTGGGCGCCGATGAAGCCGGCCGCGGCCGGTCCCGACGCCGACTACTGGAAGCAGGACCGCAACGGCGTGGTGTACGTCGACAGCACCCTCGCGTTCCTGAAGTTCCGGAAGGAGTTCGAAGTCGCCAAGGGCGACGAGCCGCTGCTCTTCGACGTCTCCGCCGACGAGCGCTTCTACCTGACCATCGACGGGAAGTTCGTCGGCCGCGGGCCGAACCGCTCCAACGTCGAGAACTGGCAGTACCAGACGTATTTCGTGGACCTCGAGCCAGGGCGGCACGTCGTCGAGGCGGTCGTCTGGCGCATCGGCGAGGCGGGGCCGCTCGCCCAGCTCTCCTGGCGCGGCGGATTCGTCCTCCGGGCCGCCGGTGCCTACGACGCGAAGCTCACGACCGGCAAGACGGTCTGGAAGGTTGGGCGCATCACCGGCATCCGTTCGATCGGCAAGGACCGCGACGCCTCCGCGTGGGGCACCGGCGACCAGTTCGAGATCGTCGGCTGCGGTCCGTACTCCGGCGAGCCGACGAAGTGGGACGACGCCGTCGTCGAGCGCGGTCCGGCCGGCAGACCGGGGCCGTATATCTACGGCATCCGCACCCTCGGCTGGATGCTCTTCCCCTCGCAGCTCCCCGACCAGCTCAACGCGCGCGTCCGCCCCGGCCGCGTCAAGGCCGTGGCCAAAGGCGCCGAGTTCCGCAGCGCCCACGTCTACACCAAGGAGGAATGCTCCGAGACGATCGACCTCTCGAAGCCCTTCACGGTGCCGGCCAACACGAAGATGCAGTTCGCCTGGGACCTCGGCCGCTACATCTGCGCCTATCCGGAGGCGAGGCTCTCCGGCGGCAAGGGCGCGCGCCTCGCGATGTGCTTCAGCGAGGCGGCGCGCCGCTCCGACAACAAGCTCAAGACGAGCGAGCCCAACGCGCGCGACCTCATCGAGGGGCGCTTCCTGTGGGCATTCGGCGACGACTTCGTCTGCGACGGGCGCAGTGACGCCGTCTTCTCCTCGCCATGGTTCCGCTGCGGCAAGTGGTGCCGCGTGGACATCGAGACCAAGGACGAGCCGCTCGTCGTCGAGGCGCTCGACCTGATCGAGACCCGCTACCCGGTGGAGATGGAAAGCGTCTTCTCCTCGCCAGACGACCCGTCGCTCGAGGGCATCCGCCGCATCTGCGCGCGCGCGATGCAGATGTGCTGCCACGAGATGCTCTTCGACTGCCCGTACTACGAGCAGCAGATGTACCCCGGCGACACGCGCGTGCAGCTCAACGTGCTCAGCTCCCTCTCGCGCGACGACCACATCATCAAGCGCGCGGTCGAGATCTACGACCTCAACACGCGCGACGACGGCCAGTGCCCGTTCAACTTCCCGACCCGCGGCCTCCAGGAAGGCGCGAGCTACACGCTCTGCTACCTCCTGATGTACGGCGACTACGCGATGAACCACGCCGACCACGAGTGGCTCAGGGCGCGGCTCCCAGGCCTCAGGAAGTCGATGGCGGGCATGGAGTACTACGAGAACGCCGACGGGCTCCTCGAGAACCTGCCGGGCTGGAACTTCATGGACTGGACCGACGGCTGGGACGGCGACGGCACCGCCCCCGGCTGCCGCGTCGGCGACGGCGTCAACGCCGAGCTCAACCTCTACTGGAACCTCGCCATGCGCTCCGCCGCCGCCGTCGAGAGCGCGCTCGGCAACGAGCTGCAGGCGATGTACTGGAATGAGAAGTCCGAGCGGCTGAAGGCGAAGATCGTCGAGCAGCTGTGGTCGGAGGAGCGCGGGCTTCTCGCCGACACGCCGAAGAAGCAGGACTTCTCCGAGCACGCGCAGGCGCTCGCGCTCGTCGGCGACGTGCTGCCGGCCGACAAGGCCGCCGTCGCGTTCCGCCACCTCGTCGAGGACAAGGACATCAAGCGCTGCACCGTCTACTTCTCCTACTACCTCTTCGAGGCCTACTTCAAGTTCGGCCGCGGCGACCTCTTCCTCAAGCGGCTCGACCTCTGGCGCGACTACGTGAAGAAGGGCCTCACCACCACCCAGGAGGCGCCGGACAAGGGCAAGAACGGGCAGAACGAGTCGCGCAGCGACTGCCACGCCTGGGGCGCGCACCCGATCTGGTTCATGCAGACCGGCCTCGCGGGCGTCAAGTCCGCCGCGCCGTTCTTCGAGAAGGTGCTTGTCGCGCCGTGCCCCGGCCCGCTCGGCGAGCTCAAGGCGTCGCACCCGCACCCGAAGGGCTGGATCGAGGTCGAGCTCAGGTTCGCGGACGGCAAGGCCGCTGGCACCGTGCGGACGCCCGTCGCCGGCAGGTTCGTCTACGGCGGCCAGTCGCTCGAGCTCAAGCCCGGGCTCAACGAGATCTGAGACCTAAGCCTTCGTGATGTAGATCTTTGCCATGTCGGTCTTGTAGGCCGACTTGTCCGAGACGTCCAGCTCCTCGCGCAGCTTCTCGCCGGGGCGGATGCCGGTGAAGACGATCGGTATGTCCACATACGGCCTCAGCCCCGCCTGGCGGATCATCCCCTCGGCGAGATCGAGGATCCTCACCGGCTCGCCCATGTCCAGGGTGTAGATCGCCTTCTCGGGCCTGCTCGCCGCCTGCAGCACCAGCCCCACCGCCTCGGAGACGGTCATGAAGTAGCGTTCCATCGCCGGATCGGTCACCGTCACCGGACGCCTGCCGAGGATCTGCTCGCGGAAGAGCTGCACCACCGATCCCGAGGAGCCGAACACGTTGCCGAACCTGACCGCGCAGAAGCTCGTCTGCGGCGCGAGCGACTCGGCGGAGCAGTCGCAGTTGAGCTCCATCACCGCCTGCTCCGCAGCACGCTTGGTCTTGCCCATCACCGAAACCGGGTTCACCGCCTTGTCGGTGGAGATGAGGACGAACCGTCTCACGCCGAACTCGCGGGCGAGCTCCGCGAGCGCGCGAGTCGCCTCGGTGTTGTTGCGCCAGCCCTCCTCCGGGTTCGCCTCCACCATCGGCACATGCTTGTAGGCGGCGGCGTGGACAACAATCTCCGGCCGGTGCTCGGCGAAGATCTCGCGCATCGTGGCGACGTCGTTCACGTCCTTCATCAGCGCGCGGACGTCCGCCTCCGGAAAGCGCGAGCGCACCTCGCGCTCGATCTGGTAGAGCGCGTTCTCGTCGCGCTCCACCATCAAAAGCCGCTTCGGCTTCGCCGCGAGCACCTGGCGCACGAGCTCCGAGCCGATCGACCCGCCGGCGCCGGTCACCATCACCGTGCGCCCGCAGATGAACCCGGTGGCGGGCGCGGCGTCCATCCTCGCCACGCTCCGCTCGATGAGGCGCTCGTCGCTCGCGCGAGACTGCCACAGCCAGCTCCAGGCGATGCGCCAGAGGACCAGCGCGACCGACGCGAGCACGAAGCAGATGAGCGTCACCGAGTAGGGCGGGCGCACGTGGGCGTAGTTCTCAACCGGCAGCACGAACCTCAGGCCGGTGAGAACCGCGCACGCCGCCGCGGCCGCGACGAGGTAGCGCGAAAGGTCCTTCAGGCGCGTGCGCCGCCAGGCGAGGCGGTAGCAGCCGGCGGCGGCGAGGGCGAGGACGTGGACGAGCGCGACGACCGAGAAGCTGGTCAGCACCGCCGTCCAGCCCCAGCGCGGCGCGCGCAGGTCGAACCTGAGGAGGATCGCCCCGTAGTACGCCGCGCCGACGGCGCAGACGTCTGCGGCGAGCCCGACGACTCGGGTCGCCGCGAACAGCGTCCAGGCCCTGGCCGAGCGCTTCACCTCGGCGAGATCACTCCCACTCGATCGTGGCGGGCGGCTTGGGCGTCACGTCCCACACCACGCGGTTGACGCCCTTCACCTTCGTCGCGATCTTCTCGGCGACCGCCGTCACGAACTTGAACGGCAGCTCCACGACGCCGGCCTTGACGAACTGCTGCGTGGAGATCGCGCGGATCGCGATCACGTATCCGTAGGTGCGCGCGCCGTTCTTGACGCCGACCGCCTTCACGTTCGAGTTGATCGCGAAGAACTGCTGCGCCTTCCTGTCGAGCTTCGCCTTCTTCATCTCGTCGCGGAAGATGAAGTCCGCCTGGCGGAGGATGTCGAGCTTCTCCTTGGTGAGCTCGCCGATGCAGCGGACCGCGAGGCCCGGGCCCGGGAACGGCTGGCGCATGACCATCTCCTCGGGGATGCCGAGGAGCTTGCCGACCTTGCGCACCTCGTCCTTGTAGAGGTACTTCACCGGCTCGACGAGGCCCTTGAAGATGATGTCCTTCGGGAGCCCGCCCACGTTGTGGTGGGCCTTCACCGCCTTGTGGCCGCCGACGCCCGACTCGATGATGTCGGGGTAGATCGTGCCCTGACCGAGGAAGTCGATGTCGCCGAACTTCTTCTTGAGGTCGCGCGCGACGTCGGCGAAGACCTCGATGAACTCGCCGCCGATGCACTTGCGCTTGAGCTCGGGGTCGGTGATGCCCTTCGCCTTCTTGAGGAAGCGGGCCTCGGCGTCGATCTGGATGAGGTTGATGCCGAACTTGCCCTTGAAGACCTTCTTAACCTCCTTCGCCTCGTTGAGGCGCATGCAGCCGTGGTCGACGAACACGCAGACGAGCTGCTTGCCGATCGCCTTCTGCAGGAGCACCGCGCAGACAGACGAGTCGACGCCGCCCGACATCGCGAGCAGCACCTTCCGGTCGCCGACCTGCTTCCTGATGGCCTCGATCTCCTCGGCAATGTACTTCTTTGCGTTGAACGTCCTGCCGACTCGGGCGCGGCGCTCCTTCTCTGCCTGGTTCATGTCCTTTTGACCTTTCCTTATGTGGCTTAAGCCGTTGACGCATATTATACCAAAAAATGGTATACTACGCGCAAATGGACCCGTCCCGCAGAGTAACCATCTTCGCCGGCCACTACGGCAGCGGCAAGACCAACATCGCGCTCAACTACGCGCGGGCGCTCGCCCGCGCCGGTCTGCGGACGTGCATCGCCGACCTCGACATCGTCAACCCCTACTTCCGCACCAAGGACAGCGCCGCGGCGCTCGCCGCGGACGGGATCGGGCTCGTCGTCTCGCCCTTCGCCAACTCGAACGTCGACTTCCCCGCGCTTCCGAAGGAGATCTACGCGCTCGTCGCCGACCGCTCGACGCACGTGGTGATGGACGTCGGCGGCGACGACCGCGGCGCGCTCGCGCTCGGCCGCTGGACCGGCGATATCCTCTCCGAGGGCGACTACGACATGCTCGCGGTCGTGAACGCGTCGCGCCCGCTCACCCGCACGCCAGCCGACGCCGTCGCGACGCTGCGTGAGATCGAGGCCGCCGCCGGCCTCCCCTTCACCGGCGTCGTCAACAACACCAACCTCGGCCAGCAGACGCGGCCGGAGGACGTCGCCGCGTCCGTCCCCTACGCGCAGGCCGTCGCGGACGCGCTCGGCGTCCAGGTGCGCTTCACCTGCTGCGACCGCCGCATTGCCGCAGCACTCGAGGGCAAGGTCCCGGACCTCTTCCCCCTCGACATCCAGCGCCTCTACTACTTCGTCCAGTAAAAATCAGTTCTTCAAAGAATTTTGCGGAAGTGCCGACGGCGTAGGGGCAGCGCCCCCAGTTAAAAACCTCTGCGCCCCTATGCCCCTGTGTGAGCAAAAAATGTACCGACATGAATCTGGGTTGCAGGACGCGGAGCTGCGGATTCGACGAAACTAAAAACCGCGAACCACGAATATGGTATAATACACGCCAATGCCTTTCCTGCAGCCAGGCTGCGGGCGGCGAATCGCAACAAGCGTCAAGGCAAACCCCAAACTACAACCCCCAAAGAACAGTCATGTCCGAAGAACTCGATGTTTTCGCGGGCGCGGTGCCTCCCAAGGGCGGCGCTCGCCAGAACGGGCCGGCAAAGCCCAAACAGTACCGCACGTTCAAGAAATTCAACCGCGCTCCAGGCCCGGCGAAGCCCAACAACTCCCCGATCCGCGGGGCGAACGGCGAGGAGTCGGTGAATCCGCTCCTCAACGCGCCGCTCCCGGCCGAGCCAGTCGCCGCGGAGGCCGCGCCGGCCGTCAACCACAACCGCAACCCGGATTTGCCCGAGTACCGCCTCGCCGACATCCAGACCTGGCCGGCGCCCGTGATCGTAGAGCGGATGATGCCCGGCGCCGACCCCGAGGAGCTCGGCTCCTACCGCAAGCACGAGCTCATCTTCGCGGCAATCCGCTCCTACCTCGCCCGCGGCGGCGCGGTGCTCGCCTCCGGCTGCCTGGAGATCGTGCGCGAGGGCCACGGCTTCCTGCGCTCCGCGAAGAACAACTTTCTCGCCTGCCCAGAGGACGTGTTCGTCACCCAGCAGCAGATCCGCCGCCACGCGCTCCGCACCGGCGACATCGTCGAGGGACCGGTGCGCGACCCGCGCGACCGCGACCGCTTCTTCTGCCTCGGCGCCGTGGTCTCGGTGAACGGCAAGGAGCCGTCCGCCGCCGCGCGCGTCATCCACTTCGAGAACCTCACCGCCACCTTTCCGACGCGCCGGATAATCCTCGAGACCGACCCGAAGGAGTTCTCCACCCGCGTCGTCGACCTCTTCACGCCCATCGGCTTCGGCCAGCGCGGGCTCATCATCGCGCCGCCGCGCGTGGGCAAGACCGTCCTCCTCCAGAAGATGGCCAACGCCATCTCGAAGAACCACCCCGAGGCGATGCTCATCATCCTGCTCATCGACGAGCGCCCGGAGGAGGTCACCGACATGCAGCGCAACACGAAGGCGATGGTGCTCTCCTCCACCTTCGACGAGGAGCCGCAGCACCATGTCAACGTCACCGAGATGGTGCTCGAGATGTCCAAGCGCCAGGTGGAGAACGGACGCGACGTGATCATCCTCATGGACTCGCTGACGCGCATGGCCCGCGCCTACAACACGGTGCAGCCGCACTCGGGCAAGATCCTCACCGGCGGCGTCGACGCGCTCGCGATGCACCGCCCCAAGCGCTTCTTCGGCGCGGCCCGCAACATCGAGGGCGGCGGCTCGCTCACCATCATTGCCACCGGCCTCGTCGACACCGGCTCGCGCATGGACGAGGTGATCTTCGAGGAGTTCAAGGGCACCGGCAACATGGAGATCGTGCTCGACCGCGGCCTCGCCGACCGTCGCATCTTCCCGGCGATCGACATCGAGAAGTCCGGCACCCGCAAGGAGGACCTCCTGCTCGACCCGCTCGAGCTCGAGAAGACGTGGGCGCTGCGGCGCTACCTCGCCTCCGCCGGCTCAGAAAGCGCCATGAAGTCGGTGCTGAACTCGCTCAAGAAAACCCAGTCGAACCCGCAGTTCCTGCTCGCGCTCGACCTGAAGAACCTGCAGTAGACGATGGACATCACCATCAGGAACGCGAAGGTCCACAACCTCAAGGGCGTGGACGTTGTCATTCCCCGCGACTCGCTCACCGTGGTCACCGGGCTCTCCGGCTCGGGCAAGTCGTCCCTCGCCTTCGACACCCTCTACGCCGAAGGCCAGCGCCGCTACGTCGAGTCGCTCTCCGCCTACGCGCGGCAGTTCCTCGACCGGATGCAGAAGCCGGACGTCGAGCGCATCGAGGGCCTCTCGCCCGCAATCTCGATCGAACAGCGCACCACAAGCGGCAACCCGCGCTCGATCGTCGCCACCGTCACCGAGATCCACGACTACCTGCGCATCCTCTACGGATCCGCCGCGACGCCCCACTGCCCGAAGTGCGGCCGGCCGGTGACCCGCCAGTCCGCCGAACAGATAGTGGACGCGATCCTCGCCGGCGAGCAGGGCCGGACAATCCTCTACGCGCCGGCGGTCAAGGGCAAGAAGGGACGCCACGAGGAGACGATAGCCGCGCTCGCGCGCAACGGCTTCGCCCGCGTGCGCGTTGACGGCACGGTGTATCCGATTGACGAGGTCCCGGCGCTCGACAAGAAGAAGGCCCATACGATCGATGTCGTCGTCGACCGCCTCGCCCTCCCCTGCGACCGCACCCGCCTCACCGACTCCGTGGAGCTGGCCCTCAAGACCGGCAAGGGAGTGATGTCGGAGGAGCTGGCGGACAAGCCCGACCGTCCGACCGTGTTCTCCGAGCTCAACGCCTGCGTCGAGTGCGGGCTTTCCTTCGACGAATTGAAGCCCCGCTCGTTCTCGTTCAACTCGCCCTACGGCGCGTGTCCGACCTGCTCCGGCCTCGGCCACCTCTACTACTTCGACGAGGAGCTGGTGGTGCCCGACCGCACGCTACCGCTGCGCGAGTGCATCCACCCCTGGCGCCGCGCCGGACACAACGCAATCATGTACTACAACGCGCTCCTGGAGCAGATCGCGCGCCAGTACAAGGTGAAGCTCTCCACTCCCTACGAAAAACTGCCCGCAAAGTTCCGCCACGACCTCATGCACGGGTTCAAGGACGATTTGATCCTCCCCTGGCGCTCCGTCGACCGTCCCTTCGAGGGCGTCCTCGCCACGCTGCAGAAGCGGCTCGAGGAGGCGGAGGACGAGGAGACGCGCGCGAAGTGGGAGGCGTACCAGAGCTACCGCACCTGCCCGACCTGCCACGGCGCCCGCCTCAACGAATTCTCCTGCGCCGCCACCGTCGCCGACAAGACCATCGTCGAGGTGATGGCAATGCCGGTCGGCGAGGCCCTGGCCTTCTTCCAGGGACTACGAACCACGAACCACGAGCCACGAACCACGAACCTCTCCGGCCTGGGCGAAATCGTGGCGGAGATCTGCCGCCGCCTCCAGTTCCTACTTGACGTCGGGCTCGACTACCTCACACTCGACCGCGCCGCCTCGTCGCTCTCCGGCGGCGAGATGCAGCGCATCCGCCTGGCGACCCAGATCGGCTCGGGTCTGACCGGGGTCCTCTACGTTCTCGACGAGCCGACGATCGGACTCCATCCGCGGGACAGCGATCGGCTCATCTCCGCCCTCAAGGGGCTCCGCGACCGCGGCAACACCGTCGTCGTCGTCGAGCACGACGAGGAGATGATGCGCGCGGCGGACTGGATCGTCGACCTCGGCCCCGGCGCCGGACGCGAAGGCGGCCGAATCATGTACCAGGGCCCGTTCAAGGGACTTCTCAAGGCAAAAAGCCTGACGGCCGACTACCTGACCGGCCGAAAGCAGGTTGCCGGCGCCACGAGCCACCCGCCTTCGCCGAGGCTGCGGCGGGCAGGCGAGCCACGAACCACGAACCACGAACCGCGCTTCCTCACCATCTCCGGCTGTCGCGAGCACAACCTTAAGAATATCACCGCGCACTTCCCCGTCGGCGCGTTCGCGGTGGTCACCGGCGTCTCCGGCTCCGGCAAGTCGACGCTTGTCGACGAGACGCTCAAGCGCGCGCTCATGCGCCACTTCTACCGCTCGCGGGAGGTTCCGGGGAAGTTCGCGAAGCTTACCGGCGCGGAGAACTTCGACAAGGTCGTCGAGATCGACCAGTCGCCGATCGGCCGCACCCCGCGCTCCAATCCCGCCACCTACGTCGGCTTCTTCTCCGAGATCCGCGAGCTCTTCGCGAAGACCGAGGCGGCGCGCGCGCGCGGCTACACTGCGGGGCGCTTCTCCTTCAACGTCAAGGGCGGGCGCTGCGAGGTCTGCGGCGGCGACGGCGTGCGCAAGCTGGAGATGAGCTTCCTGCCCGACGTCTACGTCACCTGCGAGCAGTGCGGAGGCCGTCGCTTCAACGCCGAGACGCTGGAAGTCGCCTACGCCGGCAAGAACATCGCCGACGTCCTGGCGATGACCGTCGCCGAGGCGAAGGACTTCTTCGCGAAGATCCCCTCGCTCGCGCGGAAGCTCGCCACCCTCGACGACGTCGGCCTCGGCTACATCCAGCTCGGCCAGAGCGCCACCACCCTGTCCGGCGGCGAGGCCCAGCGCATCAAGCTCGCGACGGAGCTTTCGCGGCGCTCGACCGGGCGCACTCTCTACCTCCTCGACGAGCCCACCACCGGACTCCACTTCGACGATGTCGACAAGCTGATGAAGCTCCTCCTGCGCCTCCGGGACCAGGGCAACACGGTGATCGTGATCGAGCACAACACCGACGTCATGAAGTGCGCCGACTGGATCGTCGACCTCGGTCCCGGCGGCGGCGACGCCGGCGGCCGCGTCGTCTGCGAAGGCCCGATCGACCAGGTCCGCGCCTGCAAAGAGTCCTTCACCGCCAAGTATCTCTGAACAGGAAAACCATGACCATAAAGGCAGGAAGCGCCTCCCGCCTTGAACAGCTTTCGTTCTGAGCTCAGGGTCCCGATTACCGCAGGAAGTACACCGCGCCTCGCCTCCGCCCGGCGTAGTGGAAGCTGAGGCCTGTCGGCAGATCGCCTGCCGCCGCCGGCTTGGTGGTGTCGTTCTCGCCGTACGTCCAGTAGAAGTAGTCGCCCTTCTTGTTGGGCACGTTCACATCCATGTCCGCACCGAAGGCCGCGAAAGCGAAGTTGTTGGTGATGATCGTCTTACTGTCGGTCTTCCTTATGAGCGGCAGCTCAAGCTCACGCCGCGGGCTGTCCGCCCCGAAGACGACATTCACGAGAAATTTTCCGTTACTGCCGTCCACCCTGCCGAACGGGTGATAAACATTCACATCCCCAGGTCTGAGCGGCGCCGTCGTATAGCCGCTCCAGCTGCCGCCCGGCAACTCGTATCTTATCTCGCAGAGAGCGTCGCTGCCGTACAACATACTGTGGCTTGAGGGCGCCAGGAACTGCCCACCGCCAGGACGAAAGACGATATGTCCGCGATTGGGGCTACCATTGCCCGACCAGGCGAAGTAGCCAGCATTCTCGACCGTGCCGCCGTCGAGAACAATCTCGAAGTCCTTGCAGAAGAAGAGCGAGTGCCCCGACGAATAGATGTTGAGTTTCGCGCCGGAATACAGCTCAATGCCAGCCCGAGCCCCGTTTAAGTCCGCAGGCTTGATGTAGCACTTCGCGCCGTTCTGAAGCTTGACGCGCGCGTCGTCGGCAAAGGCGGGATCGCGCGAATATTTAGCGACAAGTCCGTCTATGATGTTTGTTCCTTTCAGTGATCCAGTCACACTTGCGATCTGGAGCGTCACGGACGAGCTACCTTTGAGCGTCAACATCGCCGCAGACGACGCCGGCGACTGGAAGCGTACCGTATGAGAGGCGCCGACCGTCACCTCTACTGGCGTCGCCGGATCGAGCAGCGCGAAGCTCGCCGTCGCGTATTGCTGTGACGGGTAGAGGAGCCGTGCGTCGTTGAGACTGTTTGACCAGCATGCGACGTCCTCCCACGAGCCGGAGGCGACTTCCGGACGCCAGTAGTAGATTGCGTTATCGTAGTTCACGAATGTCGCGACCTCGTTCGTCGAGCACCAACTGCCTGTGCCGCTGGTGTTGATGGTCTCGAAGCGGTAGCTGATGGTCAGGCCCACGGCGTCGAACGTCTTGGTAAAGGCGTAATCAACGCCGGTCTCGGTGACAATGGCCGAGTCCGCCAGGGAATAGTCCACGCCGTTGGTGCTCGTCCAGAGGTTGACAGTCGCCGATTCGCTCGCGCCAAGGCTCGAGAGCTGGGCCGTCCAATCGACCTTGAAGCAGTCGTTTGAGACTGTGACCGAACGCTCGTCTAAGATGGCCGGGCCAAGCGGCATGGCGCCTTCCGCCTCGACCTCGGCCCAGCAGGGGGGGAAGTCATGGTAGTATGGGAGAACACGCACGCCAGTGACGGCGCTTGCTATCGGCTCGCCGTCGCTGCGCCGCAGAATCGCGTAGTTCGAGCCCACCGTTCCCGCCGTGGTATTGATGTTCTTGCCGGTGCCGACCATCGCGTGGTTCTCGGCATCCGTGCGGACTGTCCAGACTCCGTTCTCGTCGCGCGTCTCTAACTTCCAGATCGAGATGTCGTCGCGGCCTCCGTCGTTCCAGCGGGAAAAGACCCGGAAGGAATAGAGGTTAAATGGCTGGGCAAAGAGCCAGGTAATGGTGTTGCCGTTGGCGACCAATGCGCTGTTGTTGTCGACTCGTGCGACCGACTTGTCGGTCATGAAGTTGTAGGATGAAGTGACCGTGTCGTCAATCTGGATGGACGAGCAGTAGACCATCATGTTACTTTCGGCGACGAGCGGCGTCCACGTTCCCGGCGCATAGCCGCCGACCTCCCAGACGTAGGGGCTTTCCTCCTCCGGCTCGGAAGATGGCTCGAGCGAGCCGAGTAGCTCGGCCTCCACAAAGTTAATCCAGCCGTTCTCCTGTGCGGGGAAGACTAACTTGACCGCCACCACATCCTCTGCGAGGCTATAGCCGTCTGGCGCGGCGAAGCCCGCGAAGAGCTTCTTCTGCATATCGCTCGTGTGATTGTGCGTGACCCCAGAGTTCGGAAGCGTCACCCACTCTCCGTCGGCGGTATACCGGACCTGCACGGAGGTGAGGCGGATGTCATCGCGACCGTTATCGCCATGGTTTGAATACATCTTGATGCCTGTCAGCGTCGCCTTGCGCGGGAAGTTCCAGACCACCTCACAATTGCCATGAAAATCGAATGGCGCCGAGCAGCCGTCGCAAAGAGCGAAGTTGGTATAGAGCTGGCCCTCCGCAAGGTACTTGGGGCGAGAAATTGCGTCGGGCGACGCGGTGAATTCAGTCCAGGTCGATTTCGTCCATTCGCCTTCCGCAGTCTCCGCCGATGCGCCTGCCACGCACAGCATGACCGCAGACAAGATAAAACCATATCGGAGATTTATGTCAGTTCGCCGTTTCATCAATGTGCATTATACCAAATCCTACAGCGAACGCGCAAGTAGGGAGAGATTTCCGATTGCGGATTGTCAATCGCGTTTGCCGCGTAAAGTGCCGCGCAAAGTGCCGTGGCGTTTGCTTGACGGCAGGGAGCGGGATGTGATAGACTACGCGGCATTATGATTAAGAGACGACGGAAAAACAGCGCGGATGGACCGCTCGAAGATGCTGATCGGCGCGTACTGCCTGCAGGCCAACGCAGGAGCAACGGCCACGTCAAGGCAATCCGCGACTGCGGCGGCGTTTTGCTGGTAATCGGACCGGTCGCCCAATGACAACAACGGCAACGGACCTCAGGCAATGCTGATCATAACCAACGGAACGATAGTAGACGGCACCGGGATGGAGTCCTTCCCGGGCGATGTGGTAGTTGAAGGCGATCGGATCGCCGACGTCGTGCGCGGCGGCGCGGCGACCAGGGGCGACGCCGAGGTGATCGACGCGCGCGGGTGCCTGGTCACGCCCGGCTTCGTCGACTCGCACGCACATTCGGACGCGTACCTCGTGCTCGAGCCCGACGCGCCCTCTAAGCTTGCGCAGGGCGTGACCACCGAAGTGAACGGACAGTGCGGCGGCAGCGCCGCGCCGCGCTACGGCGAAGCGAGGCTCTCCTCCGACTGGGCGTCGCTCCTCGGCGAACGGCTCACCTGGCGGTCCTTTGCAGAATACCGCGCGGCGGTGGAGGCCGCGAAGCCCGCCATCAACACCGCCGTGTTCGTGGGACACAACACGCTGCGCTCGTCGGCGATGGGATATGCCGCGCGGCCTGCGGAACCGGACGAGCTCAAGCGGATGCAGCGGCTTCTGGAGGAATCGCTGGACGCGGGCGCGTGGGGGCTCACCACCGGGCTCATCTACCAGCCCGGACGCTACTCGACGAACGAGGAGGTCGTCGCGCTCGCGAAGGCGGCGGCGGCGAAGGGAGGCTTTTATGCGACACATATGCGCTCTGAGGGAGACCAGATCCTCGAGGCGATCGAGGAGGTGATCGACCTCGTCAAGGCGAGCGGCATCCGCGCCGAGATCTCGCACCTCAAGACGAGCGGCGAACGCAACTGGCACAAGATCGACGCGGTCCTCGGGCGCATCGAGCGCGCCGTCGCGGACGGACTCCTCCTCGGCTCCGACCGCTACCCGTTCTGCGCTGCGGGGACTGACCTCGACATCGTGCTCCCGGACTGGGCGCAGGAAGGCGCGGCGCCGGCGGAGATGGCGCGGCTCGCGGACCCGGAGGCGCGCTCGCGCATCGTGGCGGAGCTGGACGCCTCGCCGCGCGACTGGTCGCAGGTGATGATCGGCGGCGCCTGGCATCCGAAGACCAAGGCGCTCTGCGGCAAGACAGTCGCCGAAATCCTCTCCACGAACCACGAAACCCCCGGCGAGCTTGTCTGCCGCATTCTCGAGCTCGACCGCTGCCGCACCGGCGCGTTCTTCTTCGGGATGAGCGAGGCGAACCTCGACAAGATCCTCTCGCGCGACTGGATCGTCCCCGGCTCGGACGCCTCGCTGCGCGCGCCTTGGGGTCCGCTCGGCGCCGACCACCCGCACCCGCGCGCCTACGGCACCATGCCCGAGTTCTACCGTCGGCTGCGGGCGCTCGGGGTGACGCGCGAGGCAGCGGTGGCGCGCATGACCTCGGTGCCGGCGCGGCGGTTCGGGATCCGCGGACGCGGCACAATCGAGCGCGGCGCTTTCGCGGACATCGCAGTCTGGAGCGAGTCGGAGTTCCGCTCCCCCGCCACCTACACCGAGCCGCACCGCTTCGCCGAGGGGATGCGGCATGTCCTCGTCAATGGCGCGGTCGCCACGCTGGGTGCCGCCGGGCGCCGCAACGCCGGGAGGTTCCTCGAGCGATGAGGCTCTACGACACCCACTGCCACTTCGAGACGGCGTCCTCGGTGGAGATCGCCGCCATCCTGTCGCGCGCACACGCGGCGGGCGTCGAGGCGGTGATGGCGGTCGGCGGGAGCCCGGCGCTCAACGCCGCGGCGGAGCTGGCGGCGGAGGTCGCCGCGTCCGGCGAGGGCCTGCCGAAGGTCTACTTCGCCACCGGCTTTGATCGCGACCAGGTCAACACATCCAGTCACCCGCGCCCTCAAAACAACCCCTCTGTTTCTCCGCGCCTCTGTGTGAACCCCGAGCACCCCCCACGAGCCGTCGGCGAAATCGGACTCGACTACCACTACTCGCCGGAGACTCGTGACGCGCAACGCAAGCTCTTTGCCGCGCAACTCGAGGAGGCGCGCCGTCGCGGACTGCCGGTGATAATCCACACCCGCGAAGCGGACGACGACACGCTCGCGCTCTTGCGTGAGATTCCCTCTCGCGGCATCATCCACTGCTACACCGGCACGCCCGAGGCGGCCAGGCAGTTCCTCGACCTCGGCTTCTACATTTCCTTCTCGGGGATCGTCACCTTTCGCCTGGCGGACAATGTCCGCGCCGCCGCGGCGGTTGTGCCCGACGACCGCATCCTGATCGAGACAGACTCGCCGTTTCTCGCGCCGGTGCCGCTGCGCGGCAAGGTGAACGAGCCTGCCTTCGTGCGCCACACCTGCGAATTCCTCGCGGCGCGGCGCGGCATGGCGGCGGACGACTTCGCGGCGTTGACCTTCGCCAATGCGGAAAGGGCGTTTACATGAACCGGATCCTCTTCGAGCCTGACGAGATTGTCGACGGCGTCGCCACCGTCGGCGGCGTACGCGCCGAACACATCCTCGGCGTCCTCCACGGCGAAGTCGGCCAGCCGCTCAAGACCGGAGTGATCGGCGGACTCGTTGGCACGTCCGAAATCGCCGCCGTCTCCGCGCCCGGCGAGAGGCCGCGCGTCTCCGTGCGCGTCTGCCACGACACGCCCGCGCCGGCGCCGTGGATCGACCTCGTGCTCGCTCCGCCGCGTCCGCGGGTGATGAAGCGGCTCCTGCCGCAGCTTGCCGCGCTCGGCGTCGGACGCATCGTACTCGTCGGCGCGCGCAAGGTGGAGAAGGACTTCTGGGGCGCCACTCTGCTCAAGGAGGAGATCTACCGTCCTCTGCTCGTCGAGGGGTTGATGCAGTGCGGCGCCACCGTCCTGCCCGAGCTGCTGGTCCGCCGCAACTTCCGCCGCTTCCTCGACGAAGAGCTGAACATGCTCTTCCCCAACAGCGACCGAATCGTGGCGCACCCCTACGCCACACCTAACAAACCATGTCCAGCTAAACACCCCTCTTCAGCCCCCAATACCTCTGTGCCTCTGTGCCTCTGTGTGAACCCCGGCACCAAACCACGACCTCTCCTGGCAATCGGTCCCGAGGGCGGCTGGACCGACAACGAGGTCGAGCTCCTGGAAGCACACGGCTTCAGGCGCTTCTCCCTTGGTCCGCGGATCCTCCGCACCGACACCGCGGCGATTGCGCTGATTGCGGTAATCGGGGCAAATTAGCCCACCACCACCTCGCCGGTGGGGAAGCGGACGTGGCGCTTCGACTCGCGGTCGCCGATCAGCATTACCACCGAAAGCGCGCCGAGGCGGCCTATGAACATGGCGACCATGATGACGCAGCGTCCGGCGAATGAGAGACTCGGGGTGGTATCGGCGACGGAAAGTCCTGTGGTGGTGACGGCGGAGACGGCCTCGAAGAAGAGGCGCTCCGGGGTGTCGGCGGACATGTCCTCGGTGATGAAGAGCGCGCCGGTGACGAGCACGATGAAGCCGACGAGGGCCATGAAGATGACGATCGACTCGCGCACGATCTCGGCCGGGACGACGCGGTGGTCGAGCGTGGTCTCCTGCTCGCCGCGGCACATCGCGAGCAGGGTGTAGACGAGCACGGCGAAGGTGGTCACCTTTAGGCCGCCGCCGCCGGAGCCGGGCGCGACGCCAACGAACATCAGCGCCTCGTAGACGAGGCGGGTGATGGGCCGGAGCGACTCGGTGGGGATGATGCTGAAGCCGCAGGTGCGCGGGGTGACGGCCTGGTAGAACGCCACCCACCAGCGCTGGGCGCCGTGGTAGGGGGCGAGCGCGCCGTTCCACTCCGCGACGAGGAAGAAGGCGACGGCGAGCACGAGCAGGTAGGCGGTGAGGCGCAGGACGACGCGGGCGTGGAGCGAAAGCTTGCCGCGCAGGGAGCCGCGCCGGCGGCCGAGGAAGCAGGTGCAGATGTTGTAGAGCACGAGGAACCCGATGCCGCCGAGGATCGTCTCCGCCGCGAGGATGAAGACTGCCCAGGGGTCGCCGGCGAAGACGGCGATGGAGCCGGGGTCGATGCTGAAGCCGGCGTTGCAGAAGCTCATCGCGGAGTAGAAGATGCTACGGTAGACGTCGCCGATGCGCAGGTAGAGGAGCGCCGCGCCGATTCCCTCGACGGTGAGCATCGAGCCGACGGTCCAGCAGATCAGCCCCTTGAGGCCCTGGATCTGGGCGACGCCGTAGGCGTTCATGAGCGAGAACTCACGGGCGAGCGACAGGCGGCGTCCGATCGCGATGAGGAGGAATGTGCTGCAGGTCATGAGGCCAAGGCAGCCGAACTCGACGAGGACGAGCAGCACAATCTGGCCGGTGCGGGAGAACTCCGCGGCGATGTCCACCACGGAGAGGCCGGTCACGCAGACCGCCGAGCAGGCGGTGAAGAGCGAAACCACCGGGTCGCCCCAGGCGCCGTCGACGCGGGAGAACGGGGCGGCCAGCACGACCGCGCCGACTAAGATCAGCGCGAGGAAGCCGAGCGCAACCGAGACGCGTCCCTTCACCGCCGGAACCGCCCCTTCTCGCGCAGCCACACCGACCAGATCGAGATCTCGTAGAGGAGGCAGAGCGGAACCGCCATCACCACCTGGCTCATCGGGTCCGGCGGCGTCAGGAACATCGACAGCACGAAGATGACGACGATGGCTATGCGGCGCTTCTCGCGGAGCGCCTGCGAGGTGACCATGCCGAAGCAGCCCAGGACGAAGATGATGAGCGGCATCTGGAAGACGAGGCCAAACGCGACGATGAGCTTGAGGACAATCGGGATGTAGGTGTCGATGGTGATGATCTGCTGCTCGATGCCCATCCAGCGGCCGATCTGGCGGAAGGCGACTACGACGAGCGGGAGGGTCTTGCCGTAGGCGAGTACGGCGCCGGTGAGGAAGAGAGCGGTGCCGAAGCTGATGCCGCAGAGGATGACGAGCTTCTCTCGGTTGGTGAGCGCGGGGAAGACGAACCGGAGGACGGCGAAGGAGACGAGCGGGAAGCTTAGGACGGTCCCGCCCCAGGCGGCGATGGACATCCAAACGTCGAACGGCGCGGTCATGCCCACGACCTGGAGAAGGTCCTTGAACTCGGCGGCGGGCGCCTTGAGCAGCTCGAGGATCTGCGGCGCGAAGACGCCGGCCACGACGACCCCGCACGCCCAAGAGACTGCGGCGAAAACAAGCATATCCCGGAGCGCCAGGAGGTGCTCGAGCAGCGGGCGCGGAGGGTCGTTGCGCTCGTCGGGCTTGGCGATGAGGTCAATTGCCATCAGGTGACGCGGTGTTGTCGACAGGATTTACTGGATGAACAGGATTGTCGGGACTGGGGGGACTTGGAGGAATGGGATCCGGGATGCGGAACAAGTCCTCGGCGGCGTTCGTCACTTCGTTGGCGGCGTTCTCGACCTCGCGCGCGGCGTCGCGCACGGAGTTGGTGAGCTCGGTGTCCATGTCGAGAATCTGGCGCTTGAAGCTGTCGGCGGCGCGGCGGAACTTGGCGTAGTACTGGCCAAACTTGCGCGCTGCGGACGGCAAGCGCTTCGGGCCCACGACGACAAGAACGACGGCGAGCAGCACAAACCACTCGCCGAAGCCGACGCCGTCAAAGATGATAGCCAGCGCCATTCAGGGCCCAACCTACTTCTTCTGGGTCGTGTCGTAGATCCCGAACTCGGCGCGGCGATTCAGCGCCCAGGCGCTCTCGTCGTGGCCTTCGGCGGCCGGGCGCTCCTCGCCGTAGCTGCGGGTCTGGATGCGGCTCTCGGCGATGCCGTTCTGCACCAGGTAGTTGCGCACGATGATCGCGCGGTTCTCACCGAGGGTCAGGTTGTACTCGTTGGAGCCGCGCTCGTCGCAGTTGCCCTCGACGACGACAACGCGCTCGGACTTAGCCTTGAGGTGCTCCGCGACGAGGTCCACCTTGCCGAGCTCGCCCTGGGGGATCACCGTGGAGTCGAAGCCGAAGTAGACGACCGCGAAGTCGACGTCGGTGCATTTCGCGTAGAGGTCGTCGAACTTCGCCTCGGAGAGGGAGTCCAGCGAGCCCTCGTTGGCATTGATGTCTGCAGAAGTAAAGATGTCGCTGGCATTCGCCTTGCCATCGCCGGGAACGCCGCCCTTGGCGGCCTTGTCGTACTTGCAGCCGGCCATGCAGAGAGCTGCGGCCAGAACCACCGTCATCGTCGAGAACTTCATTTGTCTTTCTCCTGTTTTTCCTTTGAAATCTGTTGGGGTTGACAGTGGGGCGTATTATACCATAAAAAAACGCCGCGGGGCAATACCCCCGCGGACGTTTTTTCACGGCTCGCCGTTTTTACTTGGCGATGACGCGGACCATCTCGAGGACCTTGTTCGAGTAGCCCCACTCGTTGTCGTACCACGAGCAGACCTTGACGAACGTGGGGTCAAGCTGGATGCCGGCCTTGACGTCGAAGATCGAAGTGCGGGCGTCGCCGCGGAAGTCGGTGGAGACGACCGCCTCGTCGGTGTAGCCGAGGATGCCCTTGAGCTCGCCCTCGCTGGCCTTCTTCATCGCCGCGCAGATGTCCTCGTAGGTCGCGGCCTTCTCGAGCTCGACGGTGAGGTCGACGAACGAGACGTCTGAGGTCGGGACGCGCACGGACATGCCGGTGAGCTTGCCGTTGAGCTCGGGCAGGACCTTGCCGACGGCCTTAGCCGCGCCGGTCGAGGACGGGATCATGTTCTCGAGGATGCCGCGGCCGCCGCGCCAGTCCTTCTTGGACGGGCCGTCGACGGTCTTCTGCGTCGCGGTAGCGGCGTGGATCGTGGTCATCAGGCCGCGCTTGATGCCGAAGGCGTCGTTGAGGACCTTCGAGATCGGGGCGAGGCAGTTGGTGGTGCACGAGGCGTTGGAGATGATGTCCTGGCCCTTGTAGGTCTTGTCGTTCACGCCGTAGACGAACATCGGGGTCGCGTCCTTCGAGGGGGCGGACATGATGACCTTCTTGGCGCCGGCGGTGATGTGGGCGCGGGCCTTCTCGTCGGTGAGGAAGAGGCCGGTCGACTCGACCACGACCTCGGCGCCGACTTCGTTCCACTTGAGGGCCGCGGGGTCCTTCTCCGCGGTGAGGCGAATCGACTTGCCGTCGACCGTCATCGTGGTGCCGTCGACCTTGATGTCGTGGTCGAACTTGCCGTGGACGGAGTCGTACTTGAGCATGTAAGCGAGATAGTCAGGATCGAGCAGGTCGTTGATGCCGACGACCTCGATGTCGTTCGCGAAGTTCTCGACTGCCGCGCGGAAGACCATGCGGCCGATGCGGCCGAAGCCGTTGATGCCAACCTTGATAGCCATTTTTTACCTTTTCTTTCTTTTTTGTCCGCGCAGGAACCCCTCCCGACGGCGATATTGGGTGTGTATTATACGCTTTTTGCCCCTCGCTTGTCAATGGGGGCGGCGCTACCTTGGGCCAACGCATCAAACCCTTCTCCCGGCTGGCGCAGGACTTGATAGATATTTGATGCGTTGGAAGTGCTTCAGCAATCAGCAACCAACAACGCAGTGACCAGTAAAGAGGATGTGATCATCCGATTTCAACTGGAAGCTGATAGCTGGCTGCTGACTGCTGAGACACTTCCAGCGCTTGCGTTGGCCGTGGCCGCAGGCTGCGCGCTACCTGGTCTCGGGGAGGCGCTGCTCCTCGTGCTCGCGGATCAGGAGCGAGGGGTGCTCGCGCAGGCGCTCCACGAGGTCGCGCACAGCGGCGGCGGCGCTGGAGAGGTTGCCGATGATCCGCTCGGCATCGGAGCGGCTCGACTCGAGCGTGGACTGCACGCCGTCAGAGAGGCGCGCGAGCGACTCGACCGACGCGCTCACGTTGCTCCAGACGCCGGCGATGTCCATGCGGTTGATCTGGTCCATCACCCTGGTGGCGGAGTCGGAGAAGTTGTCGATGAGCGACGGCTTCGGCGGGATGTAGGCGCACTCCGGGGTCCAGCTCGGCTGGATCGCGGGGAAGTCCGGCGCGGAGTCCAGCTCGATGCGCGAGAGCCCGGTGACGCCGCTCGCGGAGACGGTGGCGCGGAGGCCGACGGTATCTACCATGTAGCCGAGCGTCTCGTCCGCGCTGACGCCCTCGTCCTCGTAGGCGGTCAACCTGGAGCGCGGGAAGCCCATCTTGATGTAGACGCGCAGGTTGTCGTCGCCGCGGACGTTGTACTTGTTGCCGACGAACGAGATCTCCTTGACCTCGCCGATCTTGACGCCGCGGAAGTTGACCGCGCTGCCTACCGACAGCCCGCTCACCGAGCGGTCGAAGCACGTCTCGGCGTAGACGAGGTCGCCGTTGCCGCGGATGCCGCCGAAGTAGAACAGCGACCCGACGACGGCGACGATGCCGGCGACTACGATGAAGCCGATCTTGGTATACGAGGTCTTGCCTTCACTTGCCATCTGACTCTCCCCTGTTGAAGAACCTGCGGACGAATGGATCGTCCGACGAATCGCGCAGCTCCGCCGGGACGCCGAGAGCGACCATCGCCCGCCGGGACTTGTCGAACATCGCCGCACGGTCGGCGATCTTGAAGATCGATGCGAGCTCGTGGGACACCACCACGAAGGTCATGCCCTTCTCCGCACGCAGCCTGAGTATGAGGTCGTCGAGCGACGACGAGGTGATCGGGTCGAGGCCGGCGCTCGGCTCGTCGAGGAATACCACCTCGGGGTCGAGCGCCATCGCCCGCGCGATCGCGACGCGCTTGCACATGCCGCCGGAGATCTCCGAGGGCATGAGGTTGGCGGCGTCCGCGAGCTCGACGTCGCGCAGCATCCCCATCGCACGCTCGCGCCGCTCGGCGCGGGAGAGGCGCGTGAACTCCTCGAGCGGCAACATCACGTTCTCGAGGCAGGTCATGGACCCGAAGAGCGCGCCCGACTGGTACATGACGCCGATCCGCCGGTAGAGCCCCTCGCGCGTCGCGGCCGTCCACTCAAGCCCCGCCACGGTCAGTGTGCCGGCGAGCACCGGGTTGAGGCCGATCATGTGCTTGAGGATGGTGGACTTGCCGCAGCCCGAACCGCCGAGCAGGATGAAGATCTCGCCCGGCGCAATGTCGAAGCTCACGTCGGCGAGGATCGTCGCACCCGGGTAGCCGGCGTCGACGTGCGAGAGCGAGACTATCGGACCTTCCGCCACCGTCACACCCCCCATATCCACGCCAGCACCGCGATGAGCCCGTCGCCGACCGCGATCGCCACGATTGACCACACCACCGCCGCAGTCGCCGCCGCGCCCACGCCGTCCGAAGTGGTCGGCGCGCGCATGCCCGCGCAGCAGCCGATGAGGCCAACCACCAGGCCGAAGAGGACGCCCTTGGCGAGGCCGAAGACGATCATGAAGGCGGTGGAGGTGGCGGTGACGTGCTGCCAGAAGACCTGCGTCGGAATGCCCATCGTCGAAAGCACCAGCGCGCCGCCGACGAGCCCGGCAAGCTCGTGGAAGATGGTGAGCGGCGGCATCGCCAGCGCTGCGGCGACGATGCGCGGCATCACTAGAAAGCGCACCGGCGGCAGGCCCATCGTGGTCAGCGCGTTCAGCTCCTCGTTCGCCTTCATCGCGCCGATCTCTGCGGCGAAGGCGCTGCCGGTGCGGCCGGCGAGGATGATCGCGGTCACGACCGGCCCGAGCTCCCGGAAGAGCGCGATCGCCAGCATGTCGGAGACGTAGATCTCCACCCCGAACATCTTCAGCGCCACGGCGCACTGGAAGGCGAGGATCACCCCGAGCAGGAAGCCGACGCCGGATACTACCGCGAGACCGTCGTAGGCAGAGCGCTGGAACGCCAGCAGCGAGTCGCCCAGGCGGAAGCGCCGCGGATGGAACACCATCCCCGCCGCGCGCGCGCACGTCTCGCCGATGAAGTCCAGCGTGCCCATCGCCTACAGCGCCGCAAGCGCCTCCGCCATCGCCGCGTCGAAGGCGGACGAGAACGCCGCCGTGTATCTACCGTCCGCCGCGTCGGCAACGCCGACGCCGGTCGCGCGCCCGGCGATCTCCCGCGAGGCGCCGAGCAGCGTGAGCGAGACCGACACCTCGGCGAAGCGGCGGTCCTTCTCGCGGCAGTCGAGCCGGAGACGGTTCACGGTGACCTCGAGAACGCCGTCCACCACCATAGAGGAACTCGGCCCCACCACCGCCTTGAAGCGGCCGGAAGCGGCAATCGCGTCGAGCACCGGCCCCTTCAGGAGCTGCGGCGGCGACGCGGCGAAGGCGTTGAACGAGTCGAAGGCGAGCGAGCCGTCGGGACGGGCCACCACGAAGCGGCGCCCGTCGTAGGGCGAGCGCACCGCGACGTAGGAGATGCGGACTGTGCCGTACTTCGGCTTGGCGGACTCGGACGCCTTCGCCGCGCTCTCGACCGTCCACTCCGCGGCTTCCGGCGGATGGGCGATGAGGCAGCCGACGAGTGCCAGAATCGGCAGAGACAGGAAAAGTGCTTTCATATATGCGAATTATACCAAAATCAGACTGCCGCCGCCAAGTAGCGTCCGCCCACGGATTACAAATCCCTAATTCTTCGCACAGGTAGGCCGTAGGAGGCGACCTTTGTCCACAGGGCCGGGATGGCGTCGCGCCATCCCGGCCCGTCCTGCATATTTTGACTTTTTTGCAGATTCCCCCTTGACTT
>SFPL01000007.1 GCA_004551905.1 Lentisphaeraceae bacterium | reverse complement strand
TGCCTCCTTGCGTTTTTTTGCTTTGCAAGAAAGCATACAGCCAACGCCTGATTTTTTCAACCCCCAGCTGAAGCCCGCTCAACAGGCCAATCGCTCAAGGCAAAACCTCCCGGTGTTGCACTGGGAACTCGCGCGCGCGTAACATTCAAACATTAACCCTCTCCCTACGCTGACGCGAAAATAAGACAATTTTCAGTATTTAAAATTACAGTTGCTGACCCCGTTACCCCTCGATTCTAAAATTTCCCCGTCACCGCGGCTCAAGGCGCCAGATGCGCTTGACCGGCTGCGCTGCCGTGCGGGCGGCGTCGTAGAGCGCGTCGGCCTTCTTCAGCTCGGCGGCGCGGTTTGGCCAGTAGTCCCAGTACTGCGGCATCACGCAGTTGTAGTAGTTGTTGGTGTCGCCGATCCGGACACACTCCCGCCAGAGCGCCCGCAGGTCGTCGTAATTCTCCTCGTCGTCCGGATGCCTCACGATCTTCGGGCTCCACTGCGTCCACCAGCGCATCGCCACGAACCGGCGGTAGCGGTTCAACACCTTGCGGCTCTCACCGTTCAAGTCCGCGACGTGTTTCGCCTGACGCATCTGCGGCGTGTCCAGCGTCGCGAGGTCGACGCCCTGCGCCCAGTCCGCCGAGCTGGTCTCGATGATCTGCTGCCCGTCAATGACAAGCGCCCACCAGCCCCCGCCGAGGCCTGACACTTTCAGTGTCTCCCGCGACAGGTTCTTCACTATCGGCAGGTCGTCGAGCACAAACTGCGCCTCGGCGTGGAACGGCATTGGCAACGCCTTCTCCGTCACCGTGAAGACCAAGCTTCCGTCCTCTTCGCGAACAGGATTCCCGACCGTTGCGTTCTTAGCGCTCGCAGTCAGCGTCGCAGCGTCGATGTCGAGCGCCGACACGAGCGATGGCACGCCCTGCGACTTCAGGAACTGCCACGCCATGACGAGGTGCCCTGGCTCCTTCGGATGATCCCGGTCGGGCATGAGCGAGAACGAGGGATCGTCATGACGCTTCCACGCCATGTAGTCGCGCATCGGATCGCCGAACTCGCAGTACCCGCCCTTCGCGAAGTCCGCGACGATCCGCACCGCCTCCTCCAGCACCCGCATCTTCGCGTCGTAGCCCTTGCGAGCTTTCGGACTCTCCCGGACGGAATACTCGTCGTACGGCGTCGAGGTAATCCAGATCGTCCGCGGATTCCCGCACTCCCGGGCGATCCGCCTGGCGAGATTCGTCATGTCAGCCATAAACTCCGCAGGCGACCGGAAGCCCGCGTCGTTCGACCCGAACATCACGCTCACGACGGTCGGCTTCGGACGCACCACATCACCGACGAACCGCGGCCAGCAGTACTTCACCGAATCGCCGCCGACGCCCGCGTCGAAGAAGCGGATGTTGCGCTCCGGGAACCGCGTCAGGTAGTAGTCCGCCACGATCCGGTGGTAGCGCCCGCCCTGCGTTAGCGAGTCGCCGAGGAACACGACGCGGTCGCCGTCCCTGAACGGCTCCGCGTACGTGACGGACGCTGCCAGCGCCACAACGAGAAACAGCCTCATTCTCATGCCTTCCCTCCGTTTGCTCGGTTACTTCATCTTGTCCTTTTTTACCGTTCCTTTACGGATTGCAAAACTTCAAGCGGCGCGAGGATCGCGTTGTAGAGCGTCGCGGGCACCGTCGGGCTCGCGCCGGGATTCGAGAGCTCGAAGTCGCTGCCCCACGGCGAGGGCGGACGCGGCCCCGTCTTCGCGTCTGGCGCCGTCTCGACGCGCATCAGTCCCGGCGCCTTCGCCAGGTCCTCGACGCCGCCCTTCCACTCAAGCCGCGGCGCGTTCATCCCGCCCGCGCCATAGTGGTTCAGCACGCGCACCGCCAGGACGTGCCGACCTTCCTTCGGCGGCCTGATCGCGTAGTTGCGCCACGCCCCCCAGTGGTACTTCGTCTCCACGCCGGTCTCGCCGATCTTCTCGCCGTCGAACCACGCCTCGTCCGTGTCGACGATGCCGTTGCAGGCGAAGCGCAGGTCCGCGCATCCCGCGGGAATCCTGATCTCCGGCACGCCATCCAGCGTTTCCGCCTCGCCCTCGTCCTCCAAGCTCGGACCCGCCGCCCCAGCGACGATATGCCAGCGGTACCAGACGAACGACGGCTTCGCGATCGCGATCTTCGCGGGCTCCCAGCCCTTCTCGTCGAGCTCTAGTTTCATCCAATTCTTCCGCGCGTCCGCAGACGTCGCACCGCCCGCCTGCTCGACCGCGGCGATCCACTTCTTGAGCGTTTCCGCCTTGCGCTGAAGCGTCCGCGGCACCTGGTACTTGCCATCCACCACGGGCCTGTAGGTGCGCACGTACGCGAGATCGTCGAGCGCGTCCTTCTGGCCCGCCTTGCGGAGCTCCCGCTCGGACATCCACGCCAGCTTGTCGGTGACGGATGACTTCACGACCACCGCGCCCTTCGGCGCGCCGCACGCCTTGATGACCCGCCAGCCCGCGCAGCCGGGGATGTTCTCGTTCGGGCCCTGCGGCGCGACCTCCTGCGGAACCGTCAAAATGCGCGACGCGTCCTTCGCAGACGCCTCGTCGCCGATCGCGAGGACGAGTTCGCCGACCAGCACGTCCCTGAGCGTCACCGCGTCGTCCGCGGTCCTGAGCGTGATCTCCAGCGCCGTCCCCGCCTTCTGCGCCGGCAGCTCCGCGCGGAACGCGCCGTCCCCGCCCGCCGTCGCGGATGCCTTCAGCGCCCCCGCCGCCACGCTCACCTTCGCGCACGGCGCCGTCCGCCCGACGAGCACGATCAGTTTCCCCGCCGCGAACATCATGTGGTCCGTGTAGAGGTTCCGGAGGAGGATCGGCTCCTTCTTCACAAGTCGCAGATACGCCGCCGCGTAGCGCTGGCCGAACGTCCTGACCGAGCGCGTGTTGAAGTGGATCATGTCGCCGTTGCAGGTGAGGTCGCCGCCCTCCACCCACGCCGAGTTCGGGATGAGGTCCGTCGCATGGCGCATCACCTTGTTGAGCGAGCAGTTGCCGTCGTAGTAGGGCGCGTGCATGAACTCGCCGATCGAGCCGAAGAGGAACGGAACCTTCTTCGCGTCCAGTCCAAGTTCCTCACGCATCGCCGCGACCATCTTCGCAAGCCGCGCATTGTAGCTTGCCTCGCGCTTGCCGCGGTCGGCATCGCTCTCGCCCTGATGCCAGAGGATCGCCTTGATCTCGCCGTCCTTCTGCGCGATCTTCGCGCGGCGCATCGCCTCCATGTAGAGATGCGCGCCCGGCATCCACTCGTCAAGCGCCGAGCCGCCCACCGCGCACGGGACGAGCCCGACCGTCACCGTCCGGTCGCGGTCCGCCACGATCCGCGCGAAGCTCATGCCGAGGCCCGCGCCGGCGGACGGCTTGTCGAAGTGCAGCGGCTCCGTCGCCGCGACCCACTTGTCGGACTTGTCCAGCTTCTCGATGCGCTCGTTCGGAATCGGCGCATCGTCCGAAAGATGCCCGCGCCCAGCCATGTTGCTCTGCCCGACCAGCAGGTAGATGTCCTTGGCGAAAGCGCCAAACGCCATTGCCGCGACCGCCGCAGCCATCAGTGTCTTGGTCTTCATCTGCATTTCCATTCTGTATTTTGGTTCATTAGCATCCCCGCCAGCCAGTAGCCAGTGCAACACTCGTTGCGTAGCCCTGTGCCGACGAAGCTTTCTTGCTTGATGTTGGTAGTATAGCAGTTTCGGATTGGGTTTGTAAAGCGGGCTTCAGCGGGAGATTCCGCTTTGGGGCTGTCCTTCGGCGACACTGCCCTTGGGGGCGGGCGAAGC
>SFPL01000062.1 GCA_004551905.1 Lentisphaeraceae bacterium | reverse complement strand
GGGGCTGGTTTTCCCTTCCTTCCTCCTTCCCCCGCACCCCTATTCTCCTTGCTACCTTTTCCTTGCGCTGACGCGCAATGGAACGAAAATCTTCACCCTTAGACATGGCACGAAAATTTCAGTCGAAATTTACAGTTGCTGACCTCTGTTATGGAATTTATTGTAATTGCCGACGGCGTTATCCCAGCATGCACTTTGCGTAGACTGCCCGCGTTTTCGCGGCCATCTGCCCGACCGAGAAGTCTGTACTCACACGGGCGAACAAGGCCGCCCCGACTCGTGCCACCGCGTCGTCAGGATAGTCTTGCCGCAGAAGATCGGACAGGGCATCCGCGTCTCCAACCGAGAACAATCGCCCCGACTTGCCGTCCTCAATGATGTCTCGGTTGCCGGGGCAATCGGACGCAATGACAAACTTCTTCCGGACCCCCGCCTCGCAAAGCAGCAACGGGAAGCCCTCCCAGCGGCTTGGCGCAACCAGGACACGACCTCGGTCGAGACTGCGGGCCGCCCCCCGCACCTCTCCTGCAAATGTCACCAGGTCGCCGATTCCCAGTCCGTCGGCCAACTGGCGCATCGCCGCAAGCGTCTCGCCACCGCCAATCAGCAACGTCCGCCATCTACGCACACGCAGCTCGGACTGCACCTTCGCAATTGCCCGCAGCAGGACATCCTGTCCTTTCTGGAAATCGAAACGCGCAATGGCGATGAACGCATACGCACCGCGACCGCCACACACAGCCTCCCCCTCCCGAACATCCCCGCCATTCACGCCATTCGGGATCACGCTAATCGGCGTCTTCGTCCGATAGACGCGCCGTAAGACCTCCGCATCCGTCTCCGTCAGGGCGACCAGTCGCGCACACTTCCCATAAAGGTGGCGCTCGAGCGCGAGCCGTAGACGGCGTTTCAGCCGATTTGCCGCCGTCTTTGGCAAAAAGTCGTATTTCCGCAGATGAATGCCGTGCACGGTGAAGACGACTGGCGCAGCCGGGTGCCGCCATGGGCAGGCGAAAAGCTGCAACAACGCCCGCACGTGGTTGACGTGAATAACATCAGGCCGCCAAGCGTTGACAACCTGCGCCGCGCATTCGCCGCGCACCGAATAGAACACGCGACTTTCAAACGATTCGCCGAAGTTCTCGGCCAGCAGGCGCACATATTCGCCGCCGCCGCCAACGGATGGCGCGTCAATCAAAAAGGCAACTCGCACAAAGCAACGCCCCTTTCTTCAGCCAGCCGTGCCGCGCATCCGCCAGAAGCGGCGTCGTCAGCCGCGCGCGCATCTCGCGCCACAGCGCCCCGTCCATCACCCGATAGCGACACCACAGGAGCATCGCATCCCGCGTAATCCGATCATGAAATGCCGCAAAACGCGGCTCCGGAAGTTCAATCCGCAACATCTGCCCGACGTGCATCAGGTCAAGAACACGGCGACGCCCGTCCATCGTATGCGTCACGGAGGCATCGTTCTCGCAGTAGTGATAAAGCGCCTTCTGGACGCAGACGATGCGCCGTGCACGGTGCAGAAGACACGCCGTCGCCAACAAGTCCTCTCCGTACGCAACCGCAGCATCCACCTTTAGCCCGTCGAACAGGCGTCTTCGGAACAGCTTGGCGCAAAGACAGTTGAACACATCGCTCGGCCCGTCCGTCCAAATGTCCTGACCCGGCAGCCGCATACGCCGCCCTCGGACCAGTCCCGAGCAAATCGCATCGACGTCCTCACCGGCAGCCCGCAGCAACGCCTCAATCAGGTCGGACTCGATCCAGTCGTCCGCATCCACGAACAGGATCCACTCGCCCCGTGCGCGGCGTACGCCCGCCAGGCGGGCTGCGAGTGCCGTCTGCGGCCCGTTCGCCGGCGGGGCGCTCACGATCAGCTCGACGCCCGACGCCGTCTGCCGACGGACCGAATCCATCGCCCGCGCCAGAAGCGGCGTCTCGCCCCATGCCGGGATCACGGCGGACACCGTCATCGGCCAATCCTCCCCAACAGGCGACGCCAACAGAAAAGAGGCCCGCGATCCGCCAGCGTCTCCCAGTTTCGCAGAAGCGTGAAAAGGAATCGGTTCCGCGCCTTCAGTCCGCCATCGACGCCCAACCGCGCAGCCAGCTCCCGGTAGGCCGAGAGCGTACGCACACTGTGCAGGTGATAACGCTGCGTCTCCACCCGAAGGGCTTCAAACGCCGAGGCGAATCGGCCGTCCAATCGCCGTTGCGCCTCCGACAGCGCCTCCAGGAAGAGCAAGGGCGTCTGGCTGTTCGTGTGCTGCAGGCTGTCCACGTTGTTGACGCGATAGCCGATCAGGGACTGGTCGAGCGCCGCAAACGTCTGGGCGCGGGACAGGAGTTCGACCGTGAACGCGAGATCGTTCGAGCGGGCGATGGACTGGAAGCGGATGCCGTTCCGCAGAAGGAAGTCGCGCCGCACGGCCTTGTTCCACGGTGCAATGCCCAGCGTCGTGAAGCGGGCGTCGCCCAGTTCGTCCAACGCATGCACCTTGCCGTCCGCCCATGGCACGAGGCGCGCAAGATAGGGCAAGGGCGTCCGATCGCCCGTCCTGTCATCCACTTCATCCGCACGGAAGGCGACGACGTCCGCGCCTGTCCGCTCACCCGACGCGATGGCCGTCCGAAGATAGTCGGGGGTGGGAAGGTCATCGGCATCGACGAAGAAGACCCAGTCGCCCGTTGCGCGCGCGAGGCCCGCGTTCCGCGCCGCGCCCGCGTTTCGCGCGTCGTCCGGCGGCGCGCAGACGACAGCCTCGAAATCGCGGAACGTCTGCCGGGCAAGGCAGTCCCGCGTCTCGCCGAGATGCGGCGTTTCGCCCCATGCCGGAATGATGACGCTCGCCTTCATGCCTTGCGCTCCCGCCCTGCAAAAATGCGTCGCACCGTATAGAAGAGTCCACGGTCCTTCAGGCAATGAACCCCGTTCACGATTCGCTCGTGCAGTGGATAGAGGCGAATCCCGTCCAGCAGACAACGCTCTTCCGAAGACAGCTCCGAACGCGCAGCGAATGCAATTTCGGGATGCCCGTCCAAAAAGCGCCGCACGTGCAACTTGTAGATCCTCGCCCGATCTCGAAGCACCGCCCGCATCTGTCGATCCCACCCCGCGCGCGCCAACAGCGCACGAGCGTCCTGATAGCAGGCCAGCCATCCCCGCAGGTGTCGAACGGTCGGCGACGATGTCATTGTGCTACCCGCCCACACATTCCGACGGTAGAGCTGCCACGGCCGATGGCTGGCCCGCTGCGCCGCCAGCAGAACGCGCGTCATGAAGATATTGTCTTCATAAAAGATCCGAGCCTCAGGGAATCGGATGTGGTTCGCGTCAAGGAACGCACGCCGAATCATCAACAGACACGGGCTCGGCGAATATTCGCGGTTCTTCAGAAATGCCGCGAACAAATCTGGGCCAGAGGAGACGGCGGAATAGTCCCCGCGGCGAACATAGTCCTCAGCCCGGATTGGCAATGGCTGTCCGCGCAACGCCTCCGAACAGACCTGCGTCTGTGCGTCAAAGAACAGCGCATCCAGCCGTTCTCGCCGCATCGTCGCCAGCAGCCGCTCAAGCGCATCGGGGACGGCAAGCGCATCGTCGGCATCCACGAACTGGACGAACTCACCATGCGCGCATTCGAGCCCCCGATTGCGTGCCACGCCCTGACCCCTATTCGCCTGTCGCAACATCTTGAGTCGAGCGTCTCGCCGCGCATACGCCTCCAGCAGGGCATCTGAACCATCCGTCGAGCCATCGTCCACGCACACGACCTCCAAGCCCGAAATGCGCTGTCCCAAGACGGAGTCCAGACAAGCGCACAGGGCATCTCCCGCATTGTAGACGGGGATGATGACGGACAACTGCGGCGACATCAGGGATTCACATCCGGCGTCTTCAACTGAACGCGCAACTTCAGAATCTGGATCTCCAAGTTGTCGAGACGCGACTGGAGCGTAGTCTCCGCGCGGCGAACACGGTCGTCCAACTGCCTAATCTGTCGCGACAACGCATGAAATTCCCTCATGTAGTCCGCTCCTGTCGGTGCCTTCGCGGTGCAAACCGCCCGTGCCACAGGCGCCGATTTTCTCAACGGATTCTCCGTTCGGTCCCACCACAGCACGAGGCCATAGGGAGACCAGCGCCGCACAAAGCGGACAAAGGGCGAAAACGCCTGTTCGTGTGCTTGCGTACGCGCGAATCCCCGTGGATCATGCGCTGATTCGATTGTTCCACGATTCACGACATAGCCATACCGCTCGGCAACAAGTCGGCACATCTTCCCATAGGGCATCCAGTACTTGATCGGATGGCGATCTTCCGCCGTCACCTGCTGGCAGATGGCAACGACACCAAACGGGACGAGCCAGGAAATCCATCCGAGGGAGGAATTTCCGACTGCGCCCTCCGACCGCACCTTTACCTTCCATAGTTTTTCCAGTGCACCGATCCCCCCTACAGGGCAACACAGGCACAACAATTTCCGGTGCGTTTTCATTTTATACCCCTCCCAAACTTTTCGTCACGCGCTCAATCTCCTCATAAAGATGGCGGCAGATCTCTTTTTTGTACTTGAAGAAGGAATCGCCAATCTTCCGCTTCTCCGGCTCCAAGATGAACTCGCTGCTCTTGTAATACGACAGAAGCTCCATGACTTCCATCGGCGTCTCGACAACATTATACATGGCTTTCAGATTGACTACCGCGCTGGAGACCTTTCCGCCATCGTCCGGCAGATTGGGGTCAAGGAGCATATCGTAGCGATCCAAAACCCAATAGATCGTTGGTTTTCCCTGAAAGATGAAATCGATCGAGACCGAGGAAAAGTCCGTCACGCAAATTGAAGCCCGACGGATCCAGTGAGAGACGGACGCTGGATCGACGACCTCAACTGAAACGCCGAAATCCAAGTCCTTGACCTTGTTTGCCAAGTGATGATGCGGGGCCAACACGACACGATAGCCCAACTCCGACAACCGCCTGACATTCGTTTCCGACAGCAGACTCCGCAGCCCGTGATAATAGGCCGACTTCTTCACGCGCTCCATGCCCTCGGAGAAAGACGACCGCCACGTCAGCATGAAAAACGCAATCGGGCGGGCATCCCCCTGCACCGCACGATTGTCTTCCGCGAGCAAATCCCAGCGCGGCAACCCAGCCTCGACAAACAGCCTTTTGTTCGACTCCCGCTCGCCAGGCATCTGTTCAAGGATGAAGTCCCGCTCCTTCCGCGAAGAGACATTAACATGATTGAACGTCTGAAGAAGTTTTGCCGCACGTTGCGTCATCGCCGTGCAGAATACGCCATGTTGCATGAACACATAGTCACAAGCCGCCAGACCATACAACCAGATCCGAAGCGAATGGTTAAGGGCCGCATTCTCCTGGATCACGACCTTGGCACGGGCCAGTTCATCCTTGCATCGCCAAAGGAACTCGCAGTCCAAAACGCCATCGCCCTCTAGGGCGATAATGTCCTTGAGCCGCCCCTCCGCCTCCAATCTCGCATAGAGTGGATGTTGCCGCCAAAGGACATAGCGAGACGGAACGCCTCTCGACTGAAGCCACTCGAAGAATGTCCATGAATCAATAGGTTCATTCGACTTTGAATTGAGCTGCCCCGTTACGATATAGATATCCTTTTTCGAAGTCTGGCGACGGTTCTCAATCTCCAACATCAGTCGAAGATCGTCTTTCGTCGCTTCCGGATAGCGACAAGGCCCCTCCTCGGAGACCTCCACCCCAACAGCCTTGCGCGACGACAAGTCCCGATAGACCTGCGCGTGCCGCTCGTCCAGCCACACGCCTCCAGACAAACAGGCGTGCAAGGTCACGCAATTCGCTCGAATGACCTCTCCATCTTCAGAGTGAAGCTTCAGATTGTAAACAACATCGTGGAACATGCGACGAATGAACTGCGGCGCACAGGGCAGGAAATCTTCACGCAAATACCTACGGCAAAGAGAATCGAGCGTCTGATAATACCAAAGTCGAATCGCCTCTCCATTTGAACCACCCGCATTCACCGCGACCAATGAACGTGGGTTATTTCGCCGATAATGGTAAATCTTGTCCTCAATCATGTAAGCCCGCCGAATAAGCGGCAGCATCTGATACATCCAAACGTCATCTTCATGGAAACTCACCTCCGGAAATGCCAAGTGATGCGCCTCGACAAAGCTGCGCCGATAAAACATTGTCCATGACGACGTGTAGATCGGCCATTCCGCCAATTCGGAATAGGCAAAGACCTTGCGAATCGGAAATGCCGACCGATGATTCGAGGCCGCCCAATATGCCGACATCGGATGCCGCGTCCGCGTGTCAAACATCTCGAAATCAAACGCGCAAACCTCAAGGCCATAGCGATCCATCAACTCCACAACCTTCTGCGCCGCATCGCTTTCAATCCAGTCATCGGCATCGACAAACGCCAGATATCGACCTTTCGCAGCCTTCAGGGCTGCGTTGCGAGCAGCGCCAACGCCTGCATTCGGCATCGTCACAAGCCTAATGCGACCATCAACAGCCATGTATTCCCGAATGACAGATCCCGATTCGTCCATCGATCCGTTGTCGACAAAGACGAACTCAACATCTGCCAGAGATTGCCGACGGAGCGAGTCTATACATTTGTCAAGGTAGGGAATCGCGTTAAAAACAGGAATGAGAAACGACACGACAGGCGAACCTGACGGCTCAAACCGCTTGAGCGGCTGCGGCATCAAAGACTCATCAATGATTCCATATGGCTCGTCATACCAGGCATAGTTGGCAAGTTCCGTCAAACGTTGCCGCACATACCCAATGTCCTCGTTTTCCAAGAACTCGGCAAACCGATAGAATGGGATTTCATGCAGAATGCGAGAAATTCGACAAAGGGCCCGCTCCGACTTAAACCTGTTCGAATAGCCACACAACCTTCGGAGAAGACTACCAAGCAAATCCAATCGCCCCTCACGACGAAGATAGGCCAACATAAGCGGCACGCCATGCGTCAGATAGTCGGGCAGCTCATCAGACTCCACCGCATCGAGCATCTGACAGGCCATGATTCCGTCACTGTTGCGCACATAACGATAATACCTTTCTTTCGTCGCAACAACCTGCCGCGCTCGCGCGCTCACAAATGTCCAGAAGACCTCGTCTTCATTGCACATTCCGACAGGGAACCGAATGCCGTTCCGATTCAAGAAATCGCGTCGGAAGATCTTTGTGCACGCACTGGCATCAACACGCCGCGCAAGCGAGGACGTCAAGTTGTGAAGCCCTTGCACAGGGACTTCAAAGTACTTGTTGACACCCTCTATCTCGGCTGCGTCGACCGCATAGGCATATTCGACCTTGGCAGAATAAAGACCAAGCTCCGCAGTCGGGTTCGCCTCCAGAAGTTTGGCCATCGCCCGAAAGGCATCAGTTTCCACCCAGTCGTCGCCGTCAACAAACGCAACATAGGAACCCCGTGCACACGCCATTCCTGCATTCCGTGCCGCCGACAGACCTCCATTGGCCTGATGGATGACCCGAACCCTCTCATTCCGCCGCGCATACGCATCGGCAATTGCCCCCGAATCATCCGGTGACCCATCATCAACGACAATGATCTCCAGAGCGCGTAGCGTCTGCGCAAGCAGACTGTCCAGACACCTTGGCAAATACTTCTCGACTTTGTAGGCGGGAACGATGACGGACACAAGCGGCCGAAAGCATTCGATGCCATAAGCCAGACGATCCGACAGAACCGAAATTTCGTCCAGCTGGTTCTTGAGTCGGTCTCTTTCATCCCGGAGTCCAGCAGACTGACAGCGTTCGCGGATCGCCCACTTTCGGTCTCTCGACTCCAAGTCCGAAACAATGCCATCCTTAAGCCGTTCCAAATCACACGCGCGGGCAAAGCGAAGAAGCTCTGCATCAACCCGCAGGGCAAGGTCAACCCGCTCCGATTCCGTTTCTTTTGTGGATGGCGGATGTCCAACCCAACCCAAAGTCCGTCCAATCACGAACACTCGCCCAGCGAGCGCCGCAACCTTACGCGCAAAACAGACGTCCGACAAACAACCGAGATCATCAAAGCCCAAGCCGCTGACCTTGAGGAAGTCTGTCTGAAACAGTGTTCCACAGAGTCCTCCCTGCGGGCAGAAAGTCCCCGCATCAACGAACGTCTCAACGCCCCAAGGTATCTGATCCGGATATTTTGTCGCAGAATCCTCCGCGACCCCTGTCTTCCCCACCACGACACGTGCGCCTTCCGCTTCCGCCATGAGCAACAAGACCTCAAGCGCATGCGGAGTGGCATATCTCGCCCATGCGGGAAGGAAAGTGATGTAGCGCCCCGCGGCCGTGGCAATGGCTCGATTGCGGAACGCGATGGAATCCCCCGACGCATCCTGAATCAGTACCTCGACATCCGCATGCGTCTGCGCCGACAACGCATCCAAACAGGACGCCAGCGCATCCGCATCGTCATAGTCATAGATAGCAACTGTCACCTTCATGAGGAACACCCTCCCCTTTCTTCAGATTCCGCTTCCTTCCAGCGGACCGTCGTAGACGATTTTTCCATGATCCAGGCGAATGACCCGCTGGCAGTACTTCCGAATGTCGCTCGGGCTGTGCGAGACGAGGACCAGCGTCGTGCCGCTCGCCAGCAGCGACTGGATGCGCGCCTCGCACCGCTTCCGAAAATCCGCGTCCCCCACGGCCATCACCTCATCGACCAGCAGGATCTCCGGCCTAATTGCCGTCGCGACGCCAAAGCCGATGCGCGCCAGCATCCCGGACGAATACTGGTAGAGCGGCGCGTCGATGAAGTCCCCGATGTCCGCAAAGTCAATGACGTCCGGCATGAGCGCCCGCATCTCGGCCTTCGTCTTCCCCTGGAGGACGCCGTTGAGGATGATGTTGTCGCGTCCGGAGAGCTGGCTGTTGAACCCCGCGCCCAAGGCCAGCATCATCGCCACGCGCCCCCGCACGGCCACCCTGCCGCGATACCGCCGGTAGACGCCGCCCATGAGCGACAGCGTCGTCGTCTTGCCGCAGCCGTTGTGCCCGACGATGCCGACGCGCTCGCCCCGACGAATCGCGAAGCTCACGTCGTCCAGCGCCTTGAACTCCGCCGCCTCCGCCAGTCCGCGCGCCAACTGGATCGGATGCAGCAGCGTCGCCTTGAGGCCATAATGCCGCCTCAGGCGCCGAAACGCCATCGTCACGTTCCTGAACTCGATGATCGGCTTGTCCATCACATCATCTCCGCAAAGCGCGGCTCGACACGGAGAAACACCAAGCGCCCAAACAGGAAGACCGCCAGACACGTCGGCAACAGGGCGATCAGCCGCTCCGGGTGGAATCCCGGACTCCAGAAGGCATCGCGCCAGAGCATGAGAATCGAGCACATGGGATTCAGCTCGTAGTACGGCAGGAACCGCTCGGGGACCCGCGAAATCGGAATGAAGACAGGCGAACAGTAGAGCCACATCATCATGACGATCTGGAAAATCTTCTCCAGATCGCGGAAGACGATGTTGACCGCCGCGTAGAGATACCCCATGCCAACCGACAGGAGCATCATCGGAACAAGGGCCAGGACGACGTTCAGCGGCATCCACGCATCGGGCCGCACGCCGAAGCAGGCCATGACGCCGACAAGGACTGGAATCGTCAGCAGGAAATGCGTCCCTTCCGTGAAGAACGTCGCCCACACCAGCAGCCGCCGGTCAAAGCTTGTCTTCTTCAGAAGCGCGGCATTGCGCAGCAGCACCGTGCCGTTCTGGTTCACGACGGCCGAAAAGAAGTTCCACAGGAAGTTGCCGCTGACCAGATAGAGCAGGTAGTTCTCGACCGCCCCCCAGCGCATCATCACCCCGAAGACGAGATAGTAGACCGCACTCATCAGGAGCGGAATCAGCATGCTCCAGACGAAGCCCAGGCACGTCGAGTCGTACTTCAGCTTGAAGTCCTTTGCGACCAGGACGCCAATCTGGTCAACCTTCAGCTGCATCTCGCGGGAAAGTCCCATGCCGTCACCTCGCCCCCCTCATGAACAGCACGGCGTAGACCGTGCGCAACAGAATCCAGACGTCCATCCACGGCGACCAGTTAAGGACGTAATACGTGTCCAGCGCCACCCGACGCGCATAGTCGGTGTCGCTCCGCCCCGAGACCTGCCACAGCCCCGTGATGCCCGGACGCACGCTCGCGAACGTGTCGTAGGCTTCGCCGTAGCGGGGAACTTCCGCCGTGACGATCGGCCGCGGCCCGACGAGCGCCATCTCCCCCCGAAAGACGTTGATAAGCTGCGGCAATTCGTCCAGCGACGTCCGGCGCAGAAACCGCCCGATCGCCGTGACGCGCGGATCCCGCGCCAGCTTGAAGTTCGTCCGCCACTCGGCTTCCAGACTCGGATCGGCCGCCGCCAGATCCCGCAGCCGCGCATCGGCATCCGCCGCCATCGAGCGGAACTTCCAGACGCGGAACAGCTTGCCGCCCAGCCCCAACCGCTCCTGGCGGTAGAAAACCGGACCCCGGCTCGTCAGCTTGATCGCGGCGGCAATCAGGACGGATAGCGGAAGGGCAAACGCGAGCGCCACAACGGACAGCGCCCTGTCGAGCAGCCACTTCTGCACGCGCTGAGCACGCATCCGCCGCTGGTTCACCATCTCCAGCCCGCCGATGCCGTCAAAGCAGACCGCGCGCGCGCCGAAGACCGGGAACGCCCGAACGGTCGGGATGAAGTCCACGTAAGTGAACCAGGACGAGAACTCCTTCATCTGCGCGCGGAACAGCCGCGCATCCTGACAGGCCAACAGGATCTTGACATCCCGACGACGGGCCTCCGGCACAATGTCGTGCAGGGTGCCGAGGCTCGGCACGCCGAGGTCGGAGAGTCCCTTCCCGTCCTCCGCGAAGCACCCGACCAGGCGAAACCCGGAATAGGCGTCGTCCTCCAGCGTCTGGGCCACGTGTCGAGCCGTCTCCCCCGAGCCGGCAAGGACGACCGAAATCTGCCCCCAGCCCCGCGCGGCAAGGATCCGCCGCGTCCAATTGCGGAACGACTGCGCACCGACGGCGACCAGCAGCCCCGATACGGCCACGACAACCCGCGAATAGCCGTCCAGCGTCTGGTAGGCGAACCCAAGGCAGGCGATGACGCCCGTGTGCGTCAGCAGCGAGGAGCCAAAGAGACGGCGCATCTCCTCGACGGGCGACAGCGGCGCCGACGGATACAGCGCGTTGCCGTGGTACGTCTCCAGCAGCGCATTGAGGGCGCAGAAGACGAGGGGGACGGGCCAGAAGGAAAGGTAGGTCTGCGGATCGTAGCCGCCAATCGGATTCGCGACGCCCGCAAGCCGCAGGCAATGGCCGAACAGCTTGTAGCCGCAGACCACAAACGCCCAGCAGACGCAGACGCAGAAGGCATCCGCCACCCCCAGCGCGACGACTCGCACTCGCCCGCCCGACAGCATCACTCCGCCGGATCCTCGGGCGGTTCGTAGTTTTCGGGATCCTGGAGGTATCGCTCGGCCTCGTCAAGGCTGATCCAGCCATGGCCCGTGATTTCCTCGTAGAGTTCCCTTGAGACTTCCGCGCGCTTCGGGCTGCCGGGCTGGTCCATCAGATCGACGAGCGTCTGGATCGCCTCCACGCGCAGACGCGACGCCGCATCCCCTTCCGCCGCATCGACCAGCTCCGTCGCCGCCGAAGAGAACTGCGCGCCAATCATCGTGAGCGCATTCGCGTCCGAAATCGCCTTGAGCGCCGTCCGGGCGAACGCGAACTTGAGGCTCGTGTCCTCGACTTCCGCAAGGCCGCCTTCCCAAGCGTTCGCCGCCTCCTGGGCGACGTCCTCGTTCGCGTCGCCCATCATGGGAACGAGATCGACCAGTGCCTTCTCCCCGAACCACCCCAGCGCCTCGACGGCCTGAAGGCGGACGTCCGGGTTCGCCGACCGATAGGCTCGCAAGGCCGCCGCACGCGTCCGCGCGAAGTCCTCGGCATCGAGGGCTTCCTGCACCGCGTCATACAGCGCACGGTCGGCGGCGGACATGTCGTCCCTTGGATCGGCGATCTTCCGCGTCCGCTTCTTCGGACGGCCCTGACTTCCGTTCACCGACGCGGCCCGATCAACCTCCGCAATCGCCCGCGCGCCGTCCGCGACAGCCGCCGGCTTCGGCGAGGCGCCGCCCGAACGACCCTGCCACACGACGACGCCGACACCCGCCAGCGTCACCACGGCCACCACGCCAATGCCCCACTGCCAACCGCTGATTTTCATGGACATCCTCCCTAGTCAATCGTCACCGCGCAGGTCAGGGCCGGCTTCTTGCAGACGGCGACCCCCGTGCCCGCGCCACCGACGGCCAAGCCCGTCACAGTGAACGTGAATTTCTTCAGTTTCGGCTTCGCCTCCGTCCCCGCGTTGCAATACGCCGTGAAACTTCCCTTGAACAGGCCCGTCTTGGCCGCATACGACAGCTTGAGCGCCGACCGGTTCGGACGCTTCGGGTCGTCCAGCCCGACGAGCTGATACGACGAGATCTTCTTCCCAGTCTCGGGATCGCGCACAGTCGTCTTCTTGTACTTCACGCTGGCCGCCTTGCCCAAAACCCATTTTCCGCGCTTGTCGACGGCGATGCGCTCGCCGTCTGGCGAACAGCCGGAAATCAGGGCCAGCCCCGAAATCTCGGACGGCAGCCCCATCACGCGGAACGTCGCGCCCTCGGACGAGATGCCGCCCGACAGGCGTTCCGACACGGCCGTCAGAGACAAGCCGTCCGTCGGCCGAATCGTGGCCTCGAACCCGTTCTCCCCCAGCGCCAACGACATCACGCCGAACTTCTTGATCACAATCCCGTCCCGCGCGGACGGCCCTTCCTCGTTCACCTCAAACGACGTGCTCGCCACGGCGTACTTCTTGCCGTCAAGCCCAACCAGCGACCCGGAGACCTTTGACACGCCCTTCTTGCTGGCCTTGCCGACCTTCAGGGAGAGCGTTCCAACCGGCAGCCCGTCCGCCTGGCGTACGACGCCGCAGAACGGATAGACCACGTTGAGGGCCTTTGTGGGCGCGAACGCCCCCAGCTCCGCCGTAGGGCCTGGCTCGTCGGGCATCGGATCCTCCGGCGACGGCTCGTCGTCCGTGAGCGTAAAGTCGTTCCCCCAGCTGTTGCCAAGCGTGCCGCCACGCCACACCAGGCCCTCGCGGAAATCGATGCCCTCCGCCGAGACGGCCTTCGTCAGGCTCACCGTCCGGCGCTCCCGCCCGACGGACACGTCATACGCCACGCCGCCCGGCAGACGGAACGCATAAAGCCCATTCGCGTCCGTCGTCACCGTCTGCTCGACGTTCTTGCCGCGCGCGGCCGTCACGGTGACGTTTGTCGCCGGCGTCCCGTCCGCCTGAAGGACACGCCCCGACAGGACGTCACCCGAACCCGTCGGGAAGATGTTGTAGACGAGCCCGTCAACCTGCGTGTAGTGCGTCTCCTTCCCCGACTCGTTGACATAGTGCGCGTCCAGCAGCGGATACCAGGCTACGGCCGCGTTCGCCCTTGTGGCCAGCCCGAAGTTCAGATGGAAATACTCCTTCCCGCCCTCATAGCCATAGCCATCGACCACAACCGCATGACGCGCCCCCGTATCCGAAAGGATGGTCAGAAGCACGGGGCTGCCGCCGTCCAGACTTGCAAGGATCGACGGACGGATCGCGTCCGGCGAGAGGGCTCCGCCGTCCGACCCCAGATAGCCGACTGCACACGCATAGCCGAAGTAGTCGCGCAACGGCTCGAACGCGAAAGACCCGAAGGCAAAGGTGCTCACCGGCGAGAACCGCGACCGCAGGGCGACGGCGCAGTCGTACACGAGACGCCCAACGGCCTCGCGCGAAGCCTCCGTTGTCCCCCGCGCCGGGACGTCTGGCATCAAGTTCCACGCAAACGCGCCGCCCCGCGTCTCCAGCGGCATCTCCTCGGGCCCCTCCCAGCAGAGAAAAGTCTGCGCCACCACGTCCGCCGGGAATTCCCAATAGCGCAGGATCTGCGCCAGGGCCGTCGCCGAGCAGCCGGACTTGTTCCCTTCCAGGTAGTAGTTGTAGCAGGGCTCGCCGACATTGCTGTACCCCGTGTCGAAGGCCTGATTCCAGCGCGTCGCCAGCAGAGGGCCGACGCGGACGTCCGAGACCGTCTCCAGCCCGATGTCGGCCCGCGTCCCCGCCACCCACGCGAGGGCCAGCAGAAGAATGCTTTTCGTGTTCGTCTTCATGTCCATGTACCTTTCGTGATGTCGTGATGCGACATGTGCGTCTTCCTCATTCGCGCGGCGTCAAGAGGAACGGAATGCTCCGCGTCACCGTCCGTCCGCCGACCTTGTCCGTGAAGAGGCAGGTGCCGTAGACCTGCGCCAACGATTCCTCCAACGGCACGGCCTCGTCCTCGTCGAAGCAGCCGCAGTCATACCAGTCGAAGAAAAGGATACCCTTCAGCGTCGCGGAAACCGTCCGCGAATCCGACAGGACAAGGCGCGTCTTGCCGTTGAGCGTGCCCGCCGTGCGCGAGAACGAGAGGGAGAACTTCGAGATTTTCTTCTCCAGCACGATTTTGCGGTCGGTCACCGCGAACGCCGCGCCATCGCCCAACGCCGATACGACGGACGCTGCCGCCGTGCTGTCCGTCTGCCCGGACAGGTCGAAGGCCAGCTCCAGCTCCGTCGTGCCGCAGCAGTTGATCAGAGACTCCGTCTTGTCATAGCGGCTTCCGTAGACGCCGCAGGCGACGACAAACGGCGATTTCTTGTCCGTGCTCGTCCAGACCGCCGAACAGCCGCCCGGAGCGACGACAGCCCGACGGGTCGGCGCCAATGCCGCGTTCGGACGGAGGGCGAGCGGAATCACGAACGCCGTCTTCCCCGACTTGGCCGACAGGACGAGGTTCGCGTAGCCGCCCGTGCCGGCGGTCAGCTGGCCGCGCACGGACTTCAGCTTGCCGTCCGGGAGGCGAACCGAGCAGAGGACGCTCCCCGTCCGCCGGGCGAGGGACGTCGCGGCCTTCACGGTCACCGAACCGGCGCCCAGCGTCTGCGCGCCTTCGGCAGACTCGACCGGAAGCGCCACCGTGTAGGTGTCCGCAAATGCGGCAAAGTCCACGTCCGCCACGCTCGCCACGCCGACGAACGTCTCGGCCGTCCCGTCAGCCGCCGCAATCGAGACCGTCGCCTGCAGGTCGCCCGTCGCCTCCAACGCCAGCCGCAGCGCAACGCCTTGCCGCGCCTTCTCCGCCGCGAAGACGGCCTGTCCCAGCGCATCCGGCTCGCTCCAGCACCCCGACAGCGACACGCTCTTCTGCGTCACGGCGTCAAAGACCTTCGCGCGCACCTTCCCCTTTTTCGTGCTCGACAGTGAAACCGTCCCCCGCGTCTGACCGTCGGCCGCAAAGGCGACGACCGTCGAAAACGCCTGCGCGACGAACTCGTTGTCCGTGTCCAGCGGACGGAACGCGCTCGAAAACGCCCCCGTCGCCGTCCGCTCGCCTGTCGCGAACGCCTTCTCGACCTTCACGAACAGCCCGGCCGCGACATCGTCGGACGTCGCGACGAACGAGACGGCGTTCGTTCCCGTCGCCAGCACGTCCGTGCCGCGCAGGACGGACAGCGTGAAGACATCCGAGCCGCCGGACACGACCGACAGGTCGATCGCGCCAACACGCGGCCGGAACGAATAGCATGCGGACGCCTCGTTCACGTCCAGCGCGCAAGCGGACGTCGAAGACAGCGTGTGGACGAGCGTCGTCGTCTGCGGATAGCGGTTGACCTCGCGCTGCCCAGCCTTCGCCAGCAGGGCATCCAGACGCCCGATGTTCTCGCCGACGTCATAGACCGTCCCCTCGCGCGCACCGTTGAACCGGGCGCAAACCTCTTCGGTTTCCGGATCGACGAGAAGGATCGTCGGATTGCCCAACCGCGCCGCCGTGGCGTCGGGCGCGAGCCAACGCACCGTGTAGGACGCCGTCTGCTCGATGAGGCGCTCCGAAACGGCCTCGGAAATCCCCTTGCGCGAACGGTAGGCCGCACCGCTCACGCATTCGCCGTTCGCCAGCTTCTTCGGGTCCGGGTCATAGGTCGTCAGTCGCGGCCCCCGAAGCCCCACCGCCGTCGACGGCGTAGCGGCACGCCCCTGCTCCATCAAGGCGAGAATGACGCGGTTGTCGCGCGCCCACGCCCGAAATTCGTCCGTGTTCAACAGGGTGTTCTCGATGCCAATGCAGTACGGACACCACAGCGGGCCGGAAAACAGCACCAGCAGCTTCGCCGTCGCGTCCGCCGCCGCCATCCGGCGCGCCGCGTCATAATCCAGCGTCCACTCCCCGAAGCCAAACGCCTCGCCCGGCGCCTTCGGATTCGACGCGGCGTTCTCCCCCTCCGCCACGCCATGGATCGACGAGGTCGCGACCGCCGCGCCGTCCAGCGCCAGCGTCAGCGGCAGCGCATCGCCCGCCGCCAGCCCCGTCACGTCAATCACGACGGTCTTGTTCGACTCGCCAACCGCCCAGACGATCTCCTGCGCCGGCGACGCCCCGGCCGTCAGCACATTCGTCACCACGCTACTCGCGTTCGTCCGCACCAGCGGAACCTCGACGGACGCCGTCACGCCCGCAATCGCCTCCAGCCGCGAACCGGCCACGTCGGGCACGAGGAACGCGCCGCCCGCGCGGATGGCGACCGGCGGTTCGGGCTCCGGCTCCGGATCGTCTGGCGTCGGCTTCCAGTCCGCGAGAATGTTGTCCACCGCGCCCGCGAACTGCTCCCAGAGCGCCTGGCTGGACGTAGTGCCGTGGCCGAACTTGCCCGAACGGCCCGTGAACCGCTCCAGCACGCCCTCGCCCGCCGTGTTGGCCTTCCAGTAGACGGCGACGAAGGGAAATTCCTTGCCGCTCTTGGCGAACGCCTTGCAGGCCTTCATGTCGGTCGTGGTGGCCCCATAGCCGAAGACCATCACGAGCTGCCGCGCCGCCATCCAGTCCGTGAACTCGGCCTTCTTGCAGGCGGCCTCCAGCTTCTCGCACTGCGAGCAGCCCGGATTCGCCCAGAAGACGACCATCGGAATGTTGTTCTCGTCCGCGTAGGCTTTGGAGGACGTGAAGTCCGAACACCAGGCGCCGCGCGTGACCGTGGGCTGCGCCCCCATCGGATTGCTCGCTCCACGCGACGACAGCGAAACCGCAGCACACACGGCCAGCGCGACGAATGATGTCCAGACTTTCATGTTCATTATCCCTTAACGGTTGTCTTTGCTTCTTGCTTCTGCAGCCATCTGTCTGTTCGTCAGTCCAGCGTGCAGGTGCCCGTGAACGTCTCCTTGCCGACCTTGACCGTGACCGAGCCAGCGCCCGAGCCATCGATCACGATACCCGTCACCTTGGCCGTGTACTTCTTCAGCTTCGGCTTGCCCGAGGCCACCCCCTCATTGGACGCATAGATCTTGAACGAACCGGTGAACGTTCCCTTCGACGCACTGTAGGTGAGCTTGAGTCCCGTCAGGTTCGGCTTCTTCTCGTCGTCAAGGCCCGTCAGTTCGTACGCGCCATCGACCTTCTTGTACTTGGGAGAGGCCGCCTTGCCGCACGCGAGCTTCGTGCCCTTCTTGGTAACGGACACCGGCTCTCCCGACGGCGCGTCCACAACGAGGTCGTAGCCCTCCGGCAGGTCGAGTTCATCGAACTCCGCCGAGAAGGACAGCTCCTCCTCGTCAAACGCGCCGCCAACCTGCGTCTCGCCCGCGTCAGAGATCGCGTAGCCAAGGCCTTGGGCAAAGAAACGGAACGACCCCGTTTCGGCATCATGTTCCAAGCCGAAGTTCATCGCCCCCACAGGGCTCTTGAAGGCAAGTTCACCCAGGAGGGAGCCATCCGCCGGATCGGGCGACACCGTCGCCGAGGCCGAAACCTTCTTGCCCGTCAGGAGCGTGCCCGACACGCTGACCTTGACCGTGCCCTTGCGCGCGTTGACCTTGCCGATCTTGACGGTGGCCGTGCCAACGACAGCGACATCCGAATCGTAGACGAGGGCATCCAGCGACTGCGCTTTGCCGTAGAGGGCCGCCAGGTCGATCGGGTCCGGCTTCGGCTCGGGATTGGGATCCACGGGCGTGACGGAACCCGGTTTCCAGTCCGCGAGGATGTTGTCCACCGCGCCCGCGAACTGCTCCCAGAGTTCCTGGCTTTTCGTCGTGCCGTGGCCGAACTTGCCCGACCGGCCCGTGAACCGCTCCAGCACGCCCTCGCCCGCCGTGTTGGCCTTCCAGTAGACGGCGACGAAAGGATATTCCTTACCGCTCTTGGCGAACGCCTTGCAGGCCTTCATGTCGGCCCCGGACGCCCCGTAGCCGAAGACCATCACGAGCTGCCGCGACGCCATCCAGTCCGTGAACTCGGCCTTCTTGCAGGCGGCCTCCAGCTTCTCGCACTGCGAGCAGCCCGGATTCGCCCAGAAGACGACCATCGGAATGTTGTTTTCGTCCGCATAGGCCTTGGCGGCCGTGAAGTTGCCGCACCAGGCTCCTAGTTTCACCGAGCTGGTGACCGGCAGCGGACTGCTGGCCGCAAAACCGGCAAGCCCGGCCATCACGGCTGCGCCCGCCACGAGTGTCTTCAGTTTCATGTTTGCTCTCCTTTTTGGTTGTTGTTTTTGGGTGTGGCAAAAGCCTCTTCCCGCGCAAGGTCCAGCCAGCCTGGAATATAGAGTTCGCAGCCCGCATGGACGACGACCCACGGACGCCGGACGCGATAGGCCCTCGGCGCGCGCAGCGCAGCCAGCGAACCGACATGCCAACGGACCTCCGCCTGCTCCAGCAGCGACGCGGGCACGTCGTCCGGCCCGACCGAGGGCGAAAGAAAGACGATTCGCTTCGCCGCGCACGGCAACGTCCCCGCCGCCCGCAGCCGCCGCAGAAAGTCCGCCGCCGCCCGCCCCGGCAGGACAAGCGTCTCGACCGTCGACGGCAGATCGTTCAGGTTCTGCACATAGCCGATTGCCGGCGCATCCGGGCGGCGACGGAGAACGGACAGGATTTCGCGGCCAGGGAAACCAAACCCGCCGAGAACCGCCGTGTCCTCCACAACCCAGACGGAGGGGCTGTCCCCATTGACAAGGGTCGCCGCCCCCTCGGCCCGAACGGCGACGCCCGCCGAACGCGGCAACGCCCGTCCCCAGATCACAAGCCCCGCCAGCGCCAGCGCCGAAGCGACCGCCGCGCCCCCAATGGCCAGCCCTGCCGCCGCGCCCCCAACGCCCGGCCCGGCCGCAGCGACTCCATCTACTCCCGTGGCGCGGGCGCAAGCCCGCGCGCGCCCGCGCCTAAGCCCGGCGACGCTCGCCGCGAGCAACGCGCCCGGCAACAGCCAAAGCTCCCATTCCCGATAAACGGGGTTCAGGCAGCCCGCGAGGAAAAACGCGCCGAAAACCGCAAGGGGCAATGGATCGCGCCGCCGGAACGCCAACCCGCCGACCGCCAGCAGAAGTGCCCAGCCCAAAAGGTAGGCAAAACCACCCAGCCAGCCCAGCTCGGCCAACGTCACGAGATGAGTGCGAATGATGTGCCCTTCGTCCAGGACGTACCAGTTGAGGCAGGCGCTGCGCGCGGGCACCTCCCCGCCCCGCCAGCCGAAAGACGCGTCCGCGAGCATCGCAGCCGCCGCGCGCGCAACCTTGATTCGCAAGGCATTCCCCGCGTCCACCCGCCGGAACGTGTCCGCGAGCCGCGCGCCCTGGCCGCTGACCGCGCACACAAGGCCGAGCGCCAGCAACCCCGCCGCGCAAACGGCCAGCCCACGCCGCAATCCCAGGCGGCGCGCAAACGGCAAGAGCAGGCAGACACTCCCCGCCACCAGCCCAAGGAGCGCGCCGCGCGACCCCGTCTTGAGAACGCCCAGAAGCGCCAACGCCGCCAAGGCGACGCTCAGGCCCGCGACGAGAACCCGGCATCCGCGCGGCCCGGCTCCCAACCGACGGCGAAACGCCGGAACGGCCAGAGGCGCAAGGGCGAGAAAGAACAGCTGCGCCAGGAAAGCACCCGCGCAGTTCGGATTGGCGAACCAGAGCCGCAGGCGCCGCGTGTCCGCCTTCCAGATGTCGCCCGCAGAGCCTTTGGCAAAGGAACGCGCCGGACGCGCCGGGAACAGCGCGCCCAAGCTGTCGGACGGAAACGGAAGGCCCTTCGGGAAGTCGTACGGCACGCCGTCGATCTCAAGATGACGCAGGAGGCCATTGATGAACGTGAAGCCGGCCTTGACCTTTCCGCCCGTCAGGGCGGGGTCTGTCCAAAGGTCGGTTCGCGCACCTTGCCGCGCCCCCACCCAGGGCCTGTCCCCGACCAGCGTCCCCTTCGCCGCGTCCACCTCCCGAAAGAGCGTCGCCGTGCCGTCGGGCTGCACGAAGCGGTAGACGGATGGATAGCCAACGGGCGCCAGCCGCGCCGCCGACGGCGCGTTCGTCCAAGTCGGATCAAACGTCCCGCCCGGATAGGTCAGCGTCAAGGCTAGCGCAAGGGCAAACATGGATTCAGCGATCGCACGCCGAGAACTCCGCCGGCGTGAGGGCGGCGGACGAGAAGACGTTCGTCCCGTCCGGATACTCGATCTTCAACTTGGACGCCACGTCCTTCAGCGTCTCCGAAATCCGTTCGCGCGACAGCTCCTCCTTCAGCGCCGTGCGCGCCTCGGCAGTCGTCTCCTGCGTGTAGAACATTGGCAAGCGAAAGAACACGCGCGAAAAGGCAACGTTGTCCGCATCGTCACTCGCGTCCATCCGCAGAATCGCCAGGCCGCCGTCGGACTCGACGGGCGGCGTCACGTCGCCGACCTTCAGCGTCGGCAAAAGCTTGAGAACCTCTGCCTCGTCGGACAGCTGTTCGCGCGTAAACAGTCCCCACTCGCAGCCGTAAGCCAAATAGGCGTCTTCGCTGTATGCCTTGGCCGCGTCCTCAAAGGTGATTTCCTTGCCCACGATCTTCTGCCACACGTTCGTCGCCCGCGCGAAGACGACGGCATTCGTCGCCGCGGCACGCGCATTGTAGTCCGCAATCTCCTTGAGCCGCTTCTGAACCATCGGCTCCGTCACGACGACCGGATTCGCCGCCAGGATGGCGTTCGTCACCGTCGCATAGTCCACGCGATCGCGAATCTCGGCATCGACGCGAAAGGCGTTCGTGCCGAGCATGTACTTCAAGTCGTCCACCGTATGCCAGCGCTTGAGCTTCTTCGACTTGACGCCATAGCGCCGCGCAAACGCGCGCGTCAGCCGCGCCACCACGTTCGAGTCGGGCGTCAGGCGGTGGTCGGCCAGATAGCGCCGGACGGCGGCGCGTCCGATTTCCCGTTTCGCCGCCTCCGCACAGTAGCGTGTCAGGTACTCCCAGTCCTTCTTGCCAATTTTCGTGCGCCGCATCTTGTTCATGTTCAGCGTCAGCATGACCTTGCCGTTGCGCACGACGTCGCGGCGCGTGAGGGGCTGCCCGTCGATGCACACGACAACCGAACTGTCGGACGCCGCCTTCCGTGTCGCGGAGGCCGCGCCCGCCGACTTCTGAGGCGGGGGCAATGCCGCGCCCTCTGCCGTTTCAGAAGCTTCTCGGCGGCAGCCGACGAACGCCAGAAACGCAAGAGCGAGCGCCTGGAGAACACGCGCTTTCATTGGCCTTTCGTTATTCCTTCCCGAATGCAAAAGGGAACAGGGGAGAACAGTCACCCATTCCCCCCTGCTCCTGCGTCAGTTAGACGTCTCCGTCACACCAAGGATTACTCCTCGATGGCGACGGGGTTCACGGCAATGTCATCAGCGATGGCCGCCGGGATCTTCGCAAACTTCGTGACGTCATCGGCATCCTCCGCCAGCGCGACCTTCTTGGCCGTCGCGGCGTCGTAGCTGATCTTGATCGTGCCGTAGGCGGCCGTCGACGAGAGCTGGATGTCCTCGCAGCAGCCCGCATACTCGATTGCATCGCAGTCGGAGCACGCATTGTTGTATTCGGGAGCGACGAGCGTACCGGCAATGCCGCCGGAGATGCTCTTCACCCACGCCGCGCACTCGTCATCCTCGCAAGCCTGCTTCGTCGTCTTGGACGTGAGCGTACCGAAGCCAGCCCACGCGAGCGCGCCGAAGTCATCGCCAACGAGAGAACCATAGGCTTCGATCTTCTTGCTGTTGATGCCCTTGCCAATCTTGCCAACGCCAATCGCGAACTCGGCGTCAATCGCCTCCGTCGCCGTCCAGAAAGCGGCATTCTCGCCAAAGAGCACGCAGTCGGTGCAGTCATCGAGCTGCTCCCAGAGGAGGCCGTTGATCTTCTTCGTCGCCTGGTTGCGATAGTAGGTGCAGTCATCGTCCTCGCACTGAACCTTCTTCGTGGTCGACTTGAGGCCCGTGGTCTTGAGCGTGATGGCGACCTTGTGAGCCGTGCCAGCACCCGTGACCTCGTAGACGTCACCGCAGTCGTCCTTCACCTTCTGCGTCACGCAGACGTTCGCCGAAGCGACCGTAGCCGCCGCGACAGCAGCAAGAAACATGAGTTTCTTCATTGTTTGTTTTTCCTTGTCTGGCCTATTCGTCCGCGCACGGCACACGCCGCGCACTTCCAACGGAGCTACCCGTCCGACCCGTTCCACCGGCGGTGTCTTGCCGTCTCCCATTGTTGTACCCGCGTGAGCACGGTCGGCACACATGTCATGCCATTCAGCTTTCTTCAACGGTTTGAGTTTCGCGCCTCCGATCACCGTGTCCCGTTGCAGGTCCGAGTTCCGATTTTTCATCGCGCCCGGCATGCCTAGGCCCGGACACTATGCCCGAAACCTCTTTCCTGTTTAGAGACGTGTGTAGTATAGCATATTCTCTGATCGTTGCGCAAGCGGGTATTTTAATTTTTTTCGGGGGGGGGGGGCCCTCTCCGCAACCGTCACCTCTTTCCGCCGTACTTCAGGATCCACTCGTCTACGGAACCAAACATCGGGTGGCAGTTGGAGTAGACGTCGTCGGACTCCTTCCAGGTCTCCCAAAGCGTCGTCGCGCCGCGCTCGATCATGTGGAGCCAGCCGGGGAAACCCTTGTGGAGCACTATCTTCCGCGCGAGGTCAGCGTGTCCATTCTCGGAAAGATACATCAGCATGTATCTCGTCGAGAAGATGCCGGTCGTCGGCCCACAGTCCTTCTCCTCCACCGCCGCGACCAGCCGCGCAAGCGCCGCTTTGCGCTGGTCATCGGGAACGAGCCCAAGATAGAGCCCGATCGCCTGCGCGGACTGCGTTCCGTTGGCGACGACGCCGTCCTTGACATAAGTTGCGACAAACGCCGCGCGTATCTTCCCGGCAAGGGCCGTGAACTCCTTTTCGTCATCCGCACGTCCGAGCATCTTCGCAAACTTCGCGGTCAGCTCGACGAAGCGGTGCCAGTGGGCGGTCGCAGTGCATCCGTCCGGCGCGCGCTCCAGCGCCTCATGGTCGCCGATACAGTTGGGGACGAGTCCATCGGGGCTCTTCTCGGCGACGAGCCGCACGTACCGCGCGCAGACGGGATAGAAATCCAAGGCACGCTTGTCGTCGTAGTGGCGCAGGATGCCGTCCATCAGCTCCGGGACTACAAGCGCCCACGAAATCGGGCCCGAGCGTCCGCCAAAGCCCCTGTCCGCGATGCCGACGTAGGGCGCGGTCTCGGTGATCCATCCGTCGTCTTCCGCCTCGTCCGCAAAGTCGCGCAGGATCTTCAGGTAGATCTCGCGCATATTCCAATTCATCATATACGCCTCGCAGGTCGCGACGATGTCGCCGCCGTAGCCCAGCCGTTCGCGTCCGGGGCAGTCAGACTGCACGCCACCCATCAGATTCGACTGGAAAGTGCGACGGCAGATTTCGTGAATCGCCGCAAGGTCAGTATTGTCGGCCTTGAAGTCCTTCGCCTCGTGCGGGGCAAAGCAAGTTGACACCATCGAACGGACGGCACGAGCTGCATCTCGTTTCCCAAGCAGGCGCTTCGCTCCGCGAATCTCCGCATAGCGAAAGACGTGCCAGGTGAATCGAGGACGGAAAAGTTCGGCTCTCGGATCGGCGCTCGTTATCGTCATTGGCGGAAGCGTCTGCGGTCCGCGGCAGATGTACACGTCGCGCTGGCAGGCGATGTCGGGCGCGCCCGGTCCGCCCTTTCCGCGGCGCTTGATCTGTCCGGCCGTCTGGGTGAGCGGATTGACCGTTCCGTCGGCGTTCAGCCGCTCGCCGTAGATTATCTCGATGCGGTTGCTGCGCGGCTCGTCTCGGAACCTGAACGAAGGCACGCCGGACGCATTCACGCCGAAGTCCACGACCTGCACCTCGCCATCCTTCAGCCACTTTGCCTTGCCGTGGTGGATCTCGAACGTGCCCATCCTCGGATTGCCGCGCGGCCATTCGACGATTTTCCCCTTTGGCCCCTTCACAACCGCCGCCGGTTCCCATGGCGGCCTACTTGAAGGGCCAAAAGGATCATACACGGTTTCATTGAGGCGTGCGGCGTCAATTTCCTCGCCAAGGTAGACCGAATTGCGAACAATCTCCGTCTCGCGCCACTTCCATTTGAGCGGCTTGTCGACTCCGTCGATGGAGAGCTTGAAGCAGGGCCGTCCATGCGCCAGCGACTCGCGGAAGCACCGCGCCCCCCAGAATCGGAGCGGAGGCAAGTTGTAGAATCCGTTGCCGAGCCAGACATACACCCTGTTCGTCGCAGGGTAGGACTCCAGCTCGAAGCCCTGACTGCTCGCTCCCACGTTAAGGGCAGTCGTTGCCCTCAGCGTCGGCGTCGTCGTCGAATAGATCGTCTTATCATAGACGCTCCAAAGCGCTTCGTCCGACGCCATATGGGCGCCGTGGATGCTGAAGAACCCGAAGCCCGCACAGGCAAAGTGCACCTTCGCCTCGGTAACGCCCTCCGGCAGCACGAACTCCGCCATGAATATGGGCGCGGGGTCTTCGTCGTACCAGTCCGCTCCATTGCGCTCGGGCCTTCCGTCGCCGATCCACGGCACGTCGTCGAGCGGCCCCTTCTCGGCCGCATACGATTGGACAGATCCAAGCATCACCGCAACAACGGCAAATGCCGTGAAAAGGGCCAGGCCCTGCCGACCATGTTTCACGGTATATGCTGCGGCGGTGATCATCGCCGGCGCTACAGCCCGAGGGTAGATTCGAGGTCGGCGCGGGTCATGCTGCCGAGCGCCTCGCGCTCGACCTTGCCGCCGCGGAAAAGCTTGAACGCCGGAATGCCGCGGATGCCGTAGCGGGTGGCCAGTTCGCGGTTTTCGTCCACATTGACCTTAACCACCTTGGCCTTGCCGGAACTGGCGATCTCGGCGACAATGGGCGCCATCTTGCGGCAGGGGCCGCACCAGGGCGCCCAGAAATCCACCAGCACCGGCCCTTCCGCCTCCAGCACCTCGCGTGCAAACGCCTCCTCGCCGACCACGTTGACCTCGGCCTTCGCCTCCGGTTGCGGCTCGGCGGCAGGCTTAGCGGTGGTTGTCGCCTCTGGGGCGGGCTGCGAAGAGCAGCCCGGCAGCGCCATGCTCGCGCCGAACGCAATCAGCAGCGCGCCGCACACGGCGTTGACTGCCCTTGCCCGCTCGCGGAGAAACGCCAACGCACCCTTTAGCCTATCGACCAGCAGCGCGGAAACAACCATCGGCACCCCCAATCCGGCCGAATATGCGGCCAGTTTCAAACCGCCGGAAACAGCACCTCCCTCGCTCGCGGCCTCCAGCAGAGCCGCGGCAAGAAATGCCCCGACACAGGGCGAAAGGCAGAGCGAGAAGACGATGCCAAAGAGAAAGGCGGACAGCACCCCGCGCACCTCGACCTTGCGCGCACGGCCCAGCGACGGCAGCCGGAACAGCCCCAGAAACCCAAGGCCCAGCAGCGCCACCACGACGCCGCAGACCACCTCGACCTGGCGGCGGTGCGCGGCAAGCGCGTCCCCAAGCGTCCCCGCCGCCACGCCGAGCGCCACGAACACCGCCGTGAACCCGCCCACGAACGCGAGCGCGCGCGCAGCGGTGCGGACCTTGCCGGCGTCCCCGGCCGCGAAGTAGGCCAGGTACACCGGCACCAGCGGCAGCACGCAGGGCGAGACGAACGACGCCAGTCCCTCGAGGAAAGTCCGCATCAGCGGCAGACGCCGATTCGCGTGGCGAGCGCCTTGAGATGCTCCATGTCGCCGGGGCGGTTCGCAAACTCGATCGGGTCGCCGTTGCGCCGCGGCACGATGTGGAAGTGGATGTGACCGACCGTCTGCCCCGCCGCCGCGCCGTTGTTCTGCAGGATGTGGAAACCATCGCAGCAGAGCGCCGTCTTGAGGTGCGCGGCGACCTTCTTCACCCGCGCGAGCAGCACCGCGAGCGTCTCCTCTGGCGTATCCAGCAGCCCGGTCGTGTGCGCCTTCGGGATGACGAGGGTGTGGCCCTCGGAGAACGGGTTGATGTCCAGGTAGGCGAGCACCAGCTCGTCCTCGTAGACCTTGAAGCACGGAATCTCGCCCGCGGCAATCGCGCAGAACACGCAGTCGTTCTTCATCTTGGACTCCAGGTTAGTGGCGGAACGAGCGCTGGCCGGTGAAAACCATCGCCACGCCCGCGTCGTTCGCACAGTCGATCACGTCCCAGTCGCGTATCGCGCCGCCGGGCTGCACCACCGAGGTGATGCCCTGGCGGATGCCGACCTCAAGGCCGTCGCGGAACGGGAAGAACGCGTCGGAGACCATCGCGCAACCGGGGAGCCCGCCCTTCTCGGACTTCGTTTGCTCCATGATCTCGGCCTGCTTCTTCGCGCCGTCGTCCTCGCCGAACTTGAGCCTGAGGTCGTTGAACGGCAGCTGGTACTTTTCCCACGCGATCCAGTCCGCGTGCTTGGTGTACGCCTTGTCGCGCGCGATCTCGGCGACGCCGACGCGGTCCTGCTCGCCGGTGCCGATGCCGACCGTCGCGCCGTCCTTGACGTAGAGGACGGAGTTGGAGGTGACGCCGGCCTCGACGAGCCAGCCGAACACGAGGTCCTCGTACTCCTTCGCGGTCGGCAGGCGCGCGATCTTGTGCTCCTCGTAGCGGACTTCGCCCGTCGCCTTGTCGGTGACCTTGCGGTTGCAGTAGGCGGGCATCAGGTCCTCGGGCCTGCGCGCGTTCGCGCTGAACGAGGTCTGCGCCACGATGCCGCCGTCGATGAGCGACTTGAAGTCGATGACGTGCTTCGCAACGAAGTCCGTGAGCCGCGCCATGTTCCTGATGCGGAAGACACGGAGGTTCTTCTTGGTGGCGAAGAGGTCCATCACGCCGGGCGCGAAGTCCGGCGCCACGACGACCTCGGCGTAGTTCTCGACGATGAGCTTCGCCGTCTCCAGGTCGCAGTCGCGGTTGAGCGCGATCGCGCCGCCGAACGCCGCGAGACGGTCCGCCTTGTTCGCGCGGAAGTACGCCTCGGCGAGGGTGGAGCCGGTCGCGACGCCGCACGGGTTGTTGTGCTTGACGATGACTGCGGTCGGCTTGTCCATCAGGTACCGGAGGATGTTGAGCGCGTTGTCGGTGTCGGTGACGTTTGTCTTGCCCGGGTGCTTGCCGGACTGCAGCAGCTCAGGGACGGACGCGAGGTACCGGCCCGCCTGGAGCATCTCGACGTCGCCGAGGACGAGGTTCCCGTTAACGAGCTTGTAGAGCGCCGCCTCCTGGCCGGGGTTCTCGCCGTACCTAAGGCCCTTGTCCTCGCCACCAATCGACCACGTGACCTTCTCGTAGCGGAGCGTGGAGCGCGCCGCGCCGTTGATGAACGATATCTCCATCGCGGGCGCGAAGTGGTCCGTCACGATGGTCCGATAAGCTTCTTTGAGGTCTTTCATATGGTGCGTATTATACCAAAATCAAGTGCGCTACGCGGAGCAGATCTTCGCGTAGCGCACCTAGGCTTAAGCCGCCTCGGCCGAGAATCTTACTTCTTCGCCGTGAGCGCGGCGACGCCGGGAAGCGTCTTGCCCTCAAGGAACTCGAGCGACGCGCCGCCGCCAGTGGAGACATGGCTCATCTCGGCCGCCTTGCCGGACTTCTTGACGGCGCTCACCGAGTCGCCGCCGCCAATGATGGAGACGCCGCCGTTCGCCTTCACCGTTGCGACCGCGTCGCAGACGCCGTAGGTGCCCTTGGAGAGCGGCGCGAACTCGAAGCAGCCCATCGGGCCGTTCCAGACCACCGTCTTCGCGTCCCTAAGCGCATCAGCGAAGAGCGCGACCGACTTAGGCCCGATGTCGAGGCCCATCCAGCCGTCGGGGATGTCGCCCTCGACCGTCTTCATCTCGATGTCGGAGGCGTCCTTGGTCTCCGGGAACTTGTTCGCGATCACGTTGTCGACCGGGAGGAGGATCTTGATCCCCTTCGCCGCGGCCGCCGCGAGCATCTCCTTGCAGTAGGCGACCTGGTCGTCCTCGCAGAGCGAGTTGCCGATCTTGATGCCCTGGGCCTTCTTGAAGGTATAGGCCATGCCGCCGCCGATGATGAGCGTGTCGACCTTGTCGAGGAGCGCCTTGACGACCGCGAGCTTGTCGGAGACCTTCGCGCCGCCGAGGATCGCCACGAACGGGCGGACCGGCTTCTCGACCGCGTCGCCGAGGAACTGAATCTCCTTCTCGAGCAGGAAGCCGCTGACCGCCGGCTGGATGTAGTCGGCGACGACGGCAGTGGAGGCGTGGGCGCGGTGGGCGGTGCCGAACGCGTCGTTGCAGTAGATGTCGCCGTAGGAGGCGAGCTTCTTCGACATCTCAACGCGCTGCGCCTTGAGCTCCGCCTTCTTCGCGGCGAACTCCTCGTCGCTCAGGTGGATGCCCTTCTTCTCGTCGTCCTTCTTCACCTTGCCGTCCTCGGCCTTGTAGAAGCGGGTGTTCTCGAGGAGCGCGACCTCGCCGGGCTTGAGCGCCTTGACGACGTCGTCGGCCGCCATGCAGTCCGGGACGAACTTCACCTCGATTCCGAGCTTCGCCGAGAGCGCCTCGGCGACTGGCTTCAGGGTGAACGCCGCATTGTCGAGGTTCGGCGCGGCGCCGAGCTTCACGCCCTTCGGGCGGCCGAGGTGGCTCATGAGGACGAGCGAGCCACCCTGCTCCAGGACGTACTTGATCGACGGCAGCGCCGCCACGATGCGGGTGTCGTCGGTGATCTTGCCGCTGCCGTCCTTGGCCATCGGCACGTTGAAGTCCACGCGCATCACGACGCGCTTGCCCTTGAGGTCCACGTCGCGGAGTGTCATCTTGTCCATTTTCTTTCCTTCCTTTCTTTTCTTTGCTTCGGAAAAAGCGAAAAGGACACCAGAATGGACTGCATTCCGATGTCCTTCAACATCACATTCCCGTTCGCTCCGTAGTTTACTTCGCCTCGGCCTTAGCCATCTTGTTGAGTTTCAGCTGGGCGCGGGACTTCTTGCGGTCGGCGGTGTTCTTGGCGATGATGCCCTTCTTGACCGCCTTGTCGAGACCGGAGACGAACTCCTTGAACTTCTTCTCGGCCGTTGCGCGGTCGCTCGCGTCGGCGGCCTTGAACAGCTTCTTGTGCGCGTCGTGGAGCTTGGCCTTGCAGACAGAGTTGCGCTTGCGGGCCTTCTCGTTCTGGCGATCGCGTTTCCTGGCGGCGCGGCCGCCCTTGATGTTAGCCATTTTCTATTTGTCCTTTTTTGGGAATGTTCGGCGCGTAGTATATCAAATATCGCCTCCGAAAATCAAGCCACTGCCGATGGAAATGGAGACGCGGAGATTGTCTTGGGGGGCTATGGCCATCGCCCCCGGGCATTCTCTTCGCTCGGGTTTTGACGCCTCTGCTAGCTCAGAAACTGCTGAGCAGGAACAGAGGGAAGCGTATCACAAACGGATTAGACAGGGAGGGGCAAAAACTACCCGCGTCTGGCGAGGGACTGGTGGTACTCGGAATAGCTGCCCTCGAACCAGGTGGTGCGGCCCTTGCCCTCGAAGGCGAGGATGTGGGTCGCGATGCGGTCGAGGAACCAGCGGTCGTGCGAGACCACCATCACGCAGCCGCCGAACTCCTGCAGGCCCTCCTCGAGCGAGCGGAGAGTGGCGACGTCGAGGTCGTTGGTGGGCTCGTCCAGGAGCAGCAGGTTGCCGCCGGAGGCGAGCAGCTTGGCGAGGTGGACGCGGTTGCGTTCGCCGCCGGAGAGGACGCCGACCTTCTTCTGCTGCTCGGGTCCGCGGAAATTGAAGCGCGAGCAGTAGGCGCGGCCGTTCATCATCGTGGTGCCGGCGAGCTTCACGAACTCGCCGCCACCGGTGATCGCCTCGTAGACGGTCTCGTCCGGCTTGAGCTCGCTGCGCGTCTGGTCGACATAGGCGATCTTCACCGTGTCGCCGACCTTGAAGGAGCCGGAAAGCGGCTGGAGCTGCCCAGTGATGAGCTTGAAGAGCGTGGTCTTGCCGGCGCCGTTCGCGCCGATGACGCCCACGATGCCGCCGCGCGGCAGGTCGAAGTTAAGGTCTTCGTAGAGGACGCCGCCGTCGAAGCCCATCTTGACGTGTTCGGCGCGGACGACGAGGTCGCCGAGGCGCGGCCCGGGCGGGATGCGAATGACGAGGTCGTCCTCGCGGGTGGACACAGCCTGCTTCTGCAGCTCCTCGTAGCGCTCGACGCGGGCCTTCGCCTTGGCGTGGCGTCCCGAGGGGTTGGTCTGGATCCACTTAAGTTCGTTCTCCAGCAGCTTCTGGCGGGACTTCTCGACCTTCGCCTCGCGCTGGAGCATCGCCTCCTTCTGCTTGAGCCACTCCTCGTAGTTGCCCTTGTAGGGATAGCAGATGCCGCGGTCGATCTCGAGAATCCACTCGGTGACGTCGGAGAGGAAGTAGCGGTCGTGGGTGACGACGATGAGCGTGCCCTTGAAGTCCTTGAGGTACGCCTCGAGCCGGAAGGTGGTTTCGGCGTCGAGATGGTTGGTGGGCTCGTCGAGGAGGAGGACGTCCGGGTTCGAGAGGAGCAGGCGCGCGATCGCGACGCGGCGGCGCTCGCCGCCGGAGAGCCCGGCGACCTTGCGGTCGCCGGGCGGGCAGTTGAGGTCGGCCATGCGCCGCTCGACGAGGTTCTCGAGGTTCCAGTAGTCATTGGCGTCGATGATCTCCTGGAGCCGCTCCATCTCCGCCGCGGCCTTGGGGTCGTCGAGCTCGCAGCAGAGATCCTCGTAGCGCGTCACCATCGCCTGGGCGTCGGCGACGCCCTCCATAACCGTCTCAAGCACGGTCTTGGAGTCGTCGAGCTCCGGCTCCTGCGGGAGGTAGCCGACCTTGGTGCCCTTCGCCACCTGCACCGTGCCTATGAGGTCGGTGTCGAGTCCGGCGAGGATCTTGAGGAGGGACGACTTGCCGGCGCCGTTGCCGCCGATGACGCCGATGTGCGCGCCGTAGAAGAACGAGAGGTTTACGTCCTTGAGAATCGTCTTGGTCCCCTGCTGCTTGGTGACGTCCACGAGGCTGAACTGGTATTCTCCTGCCATTTTGCTTTCTCCTTGACTGTTGCCTGTTTCAGATCTCCGCGCCGCCGCGCACGAACGCCGCGGCAAGCCCCTTCCAGTCCTCGACCGAGAGCTCCTCGGCGCGGGCGGTGGACTCGAGAAGCCCGCGGAAGACGCCGCCAAGCTGCTTGCGCCGGTGCTCGAAGCCGCGCTTGACGATGCGCCTGAACATGCGGCGCTCCTCGGGCGACACCGCCGCGGCGCGGTCGTGGCGGACGAGCCGCACCACCGCCGACCCCACCTCCGGCCGCGGCCAGAAGCAGGAGGCGGACACCTTGCGCACGACCTCGACGTCGTAGTCGAGCTGGGCGAGCACCCCGGCGAGGCCGCGGGCGCGCGAGCCTTCCTTCGCCGCGAGCCGGTCCGCGACCTCGGTCTGCATCAGCGCGGTCATCGCGGCCGGGGCGCGGCGCTCGACGAGCTCGAGGAGGATGCGGGTGCCGGCCTGGTAGGGGAGGTTGGAGACCATGCAGTCGAAGGCGGCGGGGTCGAAGGCAGCGAAGGCGCCGCGGCCGGCGACGACGTCCAGCGCGTCACCCTCGATGACGGAAAGGCCGGACGGGTTGCCGAGCGCGGCGGCGAGGCGAGCGGCGAGCGCGGGGTCCTTCTCGACCGCGGTCACGCGGCAGCCGCGGGCAAGCAGCTCCTCGGTCATGACGCCGAGGCCGGGGCCGATCTCGAGGACCGCCGGGGACTCCTTGCCGGCGCAGGGCGCGAGGCCGGCGTCGACGATGGCCTTGAGCACGTTGAGGTCGACGAGGAAGTTCTGCCCCATCGTGCGGTTGGGGCGGAAGCCGTTGGCGAGGCACCATTCGCGGACCTGGGAGGGACTCGTCAAGTTCATCTTCAGTTGTCCCCCATCACACGGTCGATGACGCTGATGTACTCCCACTTAGGATCGTTGCTGGTGCCGCGGAGGCGGAACTCCAGAAGCAGCTTGGTGAACGGCCAGGCGAGCGGGTGGAGGAGCTTGCCCATCACCGAGTCCTTCTTGGAGAACTGCACGCGGGCGGTGTAGTCGAGCCGCTCCTTGACAGAGTCGTAGTAGCCGTACATCTTGATCGAGAAGACGGAGCCCTCGATGTAGATGTTGTCGCTTCGGAGGATGCCGTTCTCGATGCGGTAGTCGCAGGAGGCCTGGGTGGAGTCGGTGATGAGCGAGAAGCCCGGCACCTTCTCCGCCAGCAGCTCGAGGAGCCCTGCGAAGCCCTTGAGGCGCATGAGCTGGCCGTTGCGGATTGTGAGGTGGCCCTCGCCGTTGAGCTTCGAGAGGTCGTCGCCCATGTCGCGCGGGAAGCGGAAGACGAGGCTGCACTCGGAGTCGCCGTAGACGTCGCGGTCCAGGTAGTCGCCCTCGAAGCCGCCGATGCGGATGAGGTCGGCGACGGGGAGCGCGCTCTTGGCGGTGACGCGCACGGTGTTGAAGCCGTTGGTGCCCTCGACCTCGACGGTGCCGCCGAGGGTGCGGTCGGCGCTGCCGAGGGCGGTGATGGGGCCGAAAGTGTGGGAGTAGTTGAGGCAGTCGCCGCGGGTGTAGACGTGGAGGCGGAGCTTGCCGTCGGCGCGCTGGAGGGGGACGCCGTTGTACTCGCCGAGCTTCGGATGGAGGTCGAGCTCCAGGTCGAGGTCGTTGTTGACGAGATTGACCTTCCAGGAGCACGACGACGGCACCGCGCCCTGGACGTCGGTGAAGGCGTCGATATATGGCAGGGCGGAGGGTATGTCTAACGTGACGAGGAGCGGGCGGATGTGCCGCTGGTGCGCGGTGCCGTGGACTTCGCCGGAGATCTCCTGCACAGCGAGGTCCACCACCAGCCGGCCGTCGAGCGCGGCGGTTTCGCCGGCTCCCAGCCAGTCGATGCGGGCGTTGTCCACGCAGAGCCGGTTGCCGACGGCGTAGACATCGGCGGTGACGCGCGAGGGAGCGACGGAGAGGATGTCGGGCCGGTCCAGCAGGAGCGCGAAGTGGGGGATGTCGGGGATGGAGAAGGCGACGGGCTCGTCGCGCTCCTGGTTGCCCGGCTCGTAGTAGCCGTCGTGCAGGTGCGTGATGACGAACCGCTTCGCCACGATGCGGCGCTGGATGGGCATGACCGCGATTTCGTCGGCGGAAACGAGCGGCTCGACGCGGTTCGCGCGCGTGCGGTCGTAGAGCCTCAGGTCGCGCACGACGAAGCCGTCCATGAAGCCGAACGAGGCGCGTTCAAAACGGAGGACAAGGTTTTCGGGGAGGAATGCCGCGGCCACACGGGTGAGCAGCGAGGCGGGGAGGCGCTGGGAGCGGAAGAAGAGCGAGGCTAACAGGACGACGAGCGCCAGCGACAGCCACAAAAACGTTTTCAGAAGGAGCGACAGCAGCTTTTTCACCACTTTCATATCGTCCTTTCAGATTTGCCATTGTGTCTGTTGGCAGCCCCTAGGAGAGTCGAACTCCTCTTACCTGGATGAGAACCAGATGTCCTAGCCGATAGACGAAGGGGCCAGCTTCTTGGTGCACCCGGTGGGATTTGAACCCACACACCTTGCGGCACCAGAACCTGAATCTGGCGTGTATGCCAATTTCACCACGGGTGCTTTTGTTGTGTAGTATACCAAAACTGACGGCCGCGTGTCAAACGCGACGACAACGCGGCACGGATTACAAATACCCCCGTCGTCTCGGCTGCGCCGAGCCGCCGTGGACATTTGTAAGCGGTTTTGCGCGACGAGACCCTGCCGCACAGCCTGTTCAAGGCATGACAAGCCACCCGACGGGATGCCGACGGGGACAGAT
>SFPL01000061.1 GCA_004551905.1 Lentisphaeraceae bacterium | reverse complement strand
CCTCCTTGCGTTTTTTTGCTTTGCAAGAAAGCATACAGCCAACGCCTGATTTTTTCAACCCCCAGCTGAAGCCCGCTCAACAGGCCAATCGCTCAAGGCAAAACCTCCCGGTGTTGCACTGGGAACTCGCGCGCGCGGCCCATAACATTGACGCGGTTATCGGTCTGATAAGGAAGAATCGAAGGAATGGAAGCACCGCCACCACTACTGGTCCGAACGCATCAAATCGGGCAAGGTCCAGGGCGTGCTCGACTACATCTGGAAGAACATGCGCATCATTGACTCTGCATAAAAGTCTCGTTGCACCGTAGTGGCAGGCCTGCGAACTGCGAATATGGTATAATACGCAATCTATGAACATGGAAAAGAGGAAGATAGTTGTCACCAGCGCGCTGCCTTACGCTAACGGCGACATTCACATCGGGCATCTCGTCGAATATCTTCAGACGGACTTCTGGGTGCGCTTCCAGAAGCTCCGCGGCAACGACTGCGTATACGTCTGCGCCGACGACACCCACGGCACGCCGGTGATGATCCGCGCGCGCAAGGAGGGGATCACGCCCGAGGAGCTCATCGCGCGCACGCACGCGATCCACCTTAAGGACTTCACCGACTTCCAGATCGCCTTCGACAACTACTACTCCACCAACTCCCCTGAGAACAAGGAGTTCTCCGAGCAGATCTTCGCGGCGATGGAGAAGTCCGGCGGCATAACCCTGCGCTCCTCGCCGCAGCTCTACTGCGAGAAGTGCGGGATGTTCCTGCCCGACCGCTTCGTGAAGGGGACTTGCCCCAAGTGCGGCGCAGAGGGGCAGTACGGCGACAGCTGCGACAAGTGCGGGTCGACCTACGGCGCCGAGGAGCTGGGCTCGCCGAAGTGCACGACCTGCGGCGGCACGCCGGTGGTGAAGGACTCTGAGCACCTCTACTTCGAGCTCGAGCCCCAGCACGAGTATCTGGAGAAGTGGATTCCCGGGCACACCACGAGCGACGTCTCCAACAAGCTGCTCGAGTGGTTCAGGGAGCCGCTGCGCGGCTGGTGCATCTCGCGCGACGCGCCGTACTTCGGCTTTGAGATCCCTGGGCACAAGGGCAAGTTCTTCTACGTCTGGGTCGACGCGCCAATCGGCTACCTCGCCTCGCTCAAGAACTGGTGCGGCAGCCGCGGCGAGAGGTTCGAGGACTGGTGGCAGAATCCGAAGGTGGAGCGGTACCACTTCATCGGCAAGGACATCATCCGCTTCCACTGCCTCTTCTGGCCGGGGATGCTGCACGTCGCTGGCTTCGAGCAGCCGGACAAGATCTTCGTCCACGGCTTTCTCACCGTCAACGGCGAGAAGATGTCCAAGTCCAAGGGCACGTTCGTGAACGCGCGCACCTACCTCGACCACCTGCCGCCGGAGGCGCTCAGGTACTACTACGCGGCGAAGCTCGGGCCGACGACGGACGACATGGACCTCAACCTCGACGACTTCGTCCAGCGCGTCAACTCCGACCTCGTGGGCAAGGTGACGAACATCGCTTCGCGCTCGGCGCAGATGCTGCAGAAGAAGCTCGGAGGCGCGCTTGCGTCGCTCGCCGGCCACGACGAGGAGCTTGCGCTCCTCAAGCGGCTGCGCGACGGCGGCGAGACGGTGGCGCGCCACTACGAGGAGCGCCGCTTCAGCCAGGCGGTGGTGGAGATCTGCCGGCTCGCGGACGCGGCGAACGAGTACTTCGACCGCCGCGAGCCGTGGAAGGCGGTGAAGTCCGACCCGGAGGCGGCGCGGGTGACGCTCACCGCGGCGCTCAACGCGTTCCGCATCCTCGCGATCTACCTGAAGCCGATCCTGCCGATCTACGCGGACAAGGCGATGAAGCTCTTCGGCGAGTCGGAGTGGACCTGGGGCTCGGCCCAGACCGCCGTCGAGGGCGTGGCGATCGGCGAGTACGAGTATCTCGCCAGCCGCATCGAGAAGGCGCAGGTCGACGCGATGGTGGCGGCGGCGGCGGAGAAGCCGGCGGAGACCGGAGAGGTCGCGCACGAGAGCCGGGCGAGCAAGAACAAGGGGAACGGGGAACGGGGAGCGGGGAACGGGGCGGTTTCGCCGCTTAAACCGGAGATCGCGTTCCCGGACTTCGAGAAGCTCGACTTGAGGATCGGCGTGGTGGAGAGCTGCGAGACGGTGCCGAAGAGCTCGAAGCTCCTCAGGTTCGTCCTTGACGCGGGCGCGCTCGGGAAGCGCACGATCTTCTCGGGGATCCGCGCGGCGTATCCGGAGCCGGAGAAGCTGGTCGGGAAGGAAGTGGTCTTTGTCGCCAACCTGGCGCCGCGGAAGATGTCGGTCGGGGTCTCGGAGGGGATGATCCTCTTCGCCGGCGAACCCGGCAAGTGCGGCGGGGTGCTTTCGCCGTCCTCTCCGGCGAGCCCGGGAACAGAGGTTACATGACGCGGGCGGCGGTGGTGATGGCGGCTGCGGCCGCGGGACTGGTGCTCGCCGCGGCGGCGGAGGAGGCGAAGCCGTCGGGCTTTGACATCAGGCTGCCGGTCGTCGAGGTGGTCGACGTCGCGGACTTCAAGGTGAAGACGTATCCCGGGCGCGTGGTGCCGGTGGCGCAGGTGAACATCGTGCCGCAGGTGTCGGGCGAGATCCTGGAGGTCGGCTTCGAGAACGGGTCGGTGGTGAAGGAGGGCGACGTCCTCTACGTGCTCGACTCGGTCAAGTACGAGGCGGCGGTGAAGAGCGCCGAGGCGAAGGTGGCAGAGACGAAGGCGCTGCAGCAGTACGCCGAGCGCAACTACGCACGCCACCTGAAGCTGGTGGACTCGCGGGCGGTGAGCCAGGACGCGGTGGACAACTCGCTGTCGGCGCGCGACTCCGCGCGGGCGGCGCTGGCGGCGGCGCAGGCGGACCTCGCGGTCAAGCGCGACAGCCTCGAGCACTGCCGCATCACCGCGCCGATCTCGGGCAAGATCGGCACTACGCTCTTCACCCGCGGCAACTACGTGACCACTTCCTCTGGCACGCTCGTCACCCTGGTGCAGAATTCGCCGATTCGGGTGAGGTTCTCGATTTCCAACCGCGACTACCTGGATCTGTTCGGGGCGAGCGGCGCGAGAATCAAGGCCGAGGCGGTGATCGGGCTTGCGCTGGCCAACGGCGGGGACTATCCCGAGGCCGGCGAGATCGAGTATGTGGAGAACGCCGGCGACGAACTGACTGACACCATCCAGGTGTACGCGCTTTTCCGCAACGAGTCGCGGATGCTGAAGCCAGGCGGCACGGTGACGGTGACGCTGACTTCCAAGCAGGGCGAGATGCGTCCGGCGATTCCGGCGACGGCGGTGCTGCAGGACGTGCGCGGCCCGTACGTGTGGGTGGTGGGAGACGGCGGCGAGGCGACGCGGCGGTACATCGCCCGCGGCAACATCTCGCGCGAGTGGCAGTTCGTCGAGAAGGGGCTTGCGGCGGGCGAGAGGGTGGTCGCCGAGGGCGGCCACAAGGTGCGTCCGGGGATGAAGGTCGAGGGCGCGCCGATCGACAAGTCGAAATGAAGTCTCCGTCGCATATCTTCATCTCGCATCCGCGCCTGGCGTGGGTGGTGGCGATAGTGGTTTCGCTTTGTGGCGCGTTCTGCCTCTCGCGGATGCCCGTCGCCGAGTACCCGAACATCACGCCGGTGACGATCACGGTGTCGACCTCGTACACCGGCGCCGGGTCGCAGGAGGTGAGGGACTCGGTCGCCCAGGTGATCGAGGATCAGGTCAACGCGGTCGACGACATCTGGTACTACAAGTCGAACGCCAACGCGAAGGGGACGTACAACTGCTACTGCGTGTTCCGTCCTGGGACTCCGTCCAACATCGCGCTCGTCAACGTGCAGAACGCGGTCAAGCGCGCGGAGCCGAAGCTGCCGACGGAGGTGGTGCAGAACGGCATCTCGGTGAGGAAGAGCCCGGAGGACCGGCTGGTCCTGTACATGTTCACCACCGACGGGCGAGAGATGGACCTGATGGAGCTGTCGAACTTCGTGGAGAAGCAGATGGCGGACTCGATCTCGCGCATGGACGGGGTGTCGCTGGTGGAGGCGGGCGGACGCACGTACGCGATGCGTATCTGGCTCGACCCGGTGAGGCTCTCGGGGCTTAACATCTCGATCGCGGAGGTGAAGAGCGCGGTGGAGTCGCAGAACATCCAGGCGGCGGCCGGCACGGTTGGCGGGGAGTACGCGAACGACTACCTCTCGTTCAAGGTCAACGTGAAGGGGCGGCTCAGGGCCAAGGAGGAGTTCGAGAACATCGTGGTGAGGACGAACCCCGAGACCGGCGCGCAGGTGCTGATCAAGGACGTCGCGCGGGTCGAGCTGGGGGCGAAGGGCTACGCCTACCGCTCGCGCTTCAACGACAGCAATTCGGTGTGGATGAACGTCTACAAGGCACCGGAGGCAAACGCGGTGGCGACGGCGGCGCGGGTGAAGGAAGAGGTTGACCGCTGGCTCAAGCGCCTGCCGGCGGGGGTGAACGGGTACCTCGCGGACGACTCGACCGCCTTCACACTGGTGTTCCTGAAGGAGACGGTCTGGACGCTTTTCGCGGCGCTGGCGCTGGTGGTGCTGATCACCTACCTCTTTCTGCAGGACTGGCGCGCCACCTTCATTCCGGCGGTCGCGATACCGGTTTCGCTGCTCGGCGCGTTCATCGTCCTCCACGCCTTCGGCTTCACCCTGAACGTGCTGACGATGTTCGGCCTCATCCTGGTGATTGGCTCGCTGGTGGACGACGCGATCGTGGTGGTGGAGAACGTGCAGTCGCTGATGCTCCGCGAGGGGCTCTCGCCGCGGGAGGCGGCGGAGAAGTCCATGACCCAGATCACCGGCGCAATCATCGCGACCACGCTGGTGACGCTCGCGTGCTACCTGCCGCTGGTGTTCTATTCCGGCATGGCGGGGATCATGTACGTCCAGTTCGCGGTGACGATGTGCACGGCGCTCGTCATCTCGACCGGGGTGGCTATCATCCTTTCGCCGGTCCTCTGCGCGTATATGCTCAAGGCGCCGCCGGCAGGCCGCCACGGAGGCGTCTTCGCGCCGTTCAACCTGGTCGTTGACGTGGCGCGGCGCTCGTACCTCTCAGTGACGCGGCTCCTGGTGCGCCGCCTGGCCGTCGCGCTCGTCCTCTTCGCCGGTGTCGTGCTCGCGATGTGGTGGATCTTCGGGAAGGTGCCGACAGCGTTCCTCCCCAAGGAGGACCGCAGCTTCATCATCGTCCGATGCCGTCTTCCCGAGGGTCAGACCCTCGACCGCACGATTGCGGTGGTGGACGAGTTCCACGATCGGGTCAAGGACCTCCCGGGCGTCCATTCGGTATCCTCTACCTGCGGTGGGTCGCTCTGGGGGTCTGGCGAGAACCTGGCCAACATCTACCTATGGCTCGACCACTGGGACAGGCGCCGTTCGCCGGAGCTGCACATCGACAAAATCATGGAGAAGGCGAAGAAGGCCACCGAGGACATCTACGCCGCCCAGTTCGTCTTCCAGCAGCTGCCGGCAATCAAGGGGCTCGGTGGGTCGAACGGGGTCGGGTTCAACATCTGCGCGGTCGCGGGGCAGGGACCGCAGGAGCTCCTGGATGCGGCGGACGGGCTGGTGGCGGAGCTTTCCACCAACAAGCTGGTCCAGTCGGCGGTGCACGGCTTTACCGCGGCGACGCCGCAGCTCGAGCTGCGGCTTGACCGCCGCAAGGCCGAGGCGCTGGGGCTCACGCCGAAGGTGGTGTTTCAGACGCTCCAGAACAAGCTCGCCTCCTACTACGTGAACGACTTCAACCTCAAGGGTGGGGTCTACGAAGTGAAGCTCCAGAACGACCCCGAGCGCCGCGGGTCGGTCTCCGACGTCCTCGACATCCGCATCCCCACTTCGTCCGGTGAGGCGGTGCCGCTCGCCTCGATCGCGTCGGTGGAGCATTCCGTCGGTCCGCGCGAGACGATGAGCTACAACAAGATGCTGGCGGCGTGGGTGGACGTGGTGCCAGCCGACGGGGTGAGCTCGTCGCAGGTGATGAAGCTCATCGAGAGCGTGAAGCTCCCGTCCGGGTTCGTGGTGGAGTGGGGGCCGGTGGCGCTGCAGGAGCGCGAGAACGAGGGGCAGCTGCTCTGGCTGGTGCTGGCTGCGGCGCTTTTCGCCTACCTCTTCCTGGTGGCGCAGTACGAGTCGTGGACGATTCCCGTGCCGGTAATGCTCTCGGTCGTGTGCGCCCTCGCGGGCGCGCTCGCGGGACTCTGGCTTACCGGCACCGCGCTTTCGGTCTACGCGCAGCTGGGCTGCGTGATGCTGATCGGGCTTGCGGCGAAGAGTGCGATCCTGATGGTGGAGTTCTCGCGGCAGGAGCGCGCGCGCGGGGTTCCCGTCGCCACGAGTGCGCTCCGCGGCGCCGACCTCCGGTTCCGCGCGGTGATGATGACGGCGTGGAGCTTCATCTTCGGCGTGCTGCCGCTCGTGTTCAAGTCCGGCGCGGGCTCCGGGGCGATGCGGTCGATCGGCATCTGCACCTGCTCGGGGATGCTTGCGGCAACGGTGGTGGGCATCTTCTTCGTGCCGCCGCTCTACACGGTGTTCCAGAACGTCCGCGAGCGCGCCCGGAGGCTCTTCGCGGCGATTGCGGGAAGGAAGGGGTAGAATGTCCAGGGCAGTCAACCACCGCGAGCGCAGGCGCGAGATCTGCGCGACGAGCATCGGGCTCTTCGCCAAGTTCGGGTACGAGGACGTCAACTTCGGGATGATCGCCAAGGCGTGCGGGCTGTCGCGTACGCTCGTCTACACCTATTTCAAGGACAAGCGCGCGATCTTCAACCAGGCGATTTTCGGGGTGACCGACGCCGTGAACGAGAAGTACAAGGCGCTCGCCCGTTCGGACCGGACGGCGGACGCGAAGCTGCGCGAGATGTGCACGGCGGTCTTTGCGCTCCTCTTCGACAACCGGGAGTTCCTCTGCGTCATCGTCGACCACCTCTGCTCCTTCCGGCGCAAGGGGAAGCTCCCGGTGGACAACATCATGCGGCATACCCTGGGCCTCAAGCGGATAATCCACTCGATGATTGTCGAGGCCCGTCACCGCGGCGAGTACTCGGCCGACCTCGACGCCAACCGCGCAACCGAACTGGTCTACTCCCAGTTCGAGGCGGCCATTCTGCGCCTTGCGGTGTCCGGCAAGGCCGTGATTTCAGACCTGATAGAGCAGACCGGGGAACTTCTCAGCGCCTTCCGTACGCCCCAGGTAGGCCAGTTCCGCAATTGACTTGCGAGCGAAAAAAAGGTATACTTCCAAAATCAAATCACAAAAAGGAGAAATTCCGCAATGAGTACCCAGGAACAGCAGGGCGGCAACGTCGCCGCCATCGTCACGATGTTCGCGCTCTTTTTCATGATCGCGTTCGTCACCAACTTCGCCGGTTCGATGGGCGTCATCGTCAAGAACCAGTTCGGCGCGTCCAATACGGCGTCCCAGCTCGGCTCGGCGGCGAATTTCTTTGCGTATCTCTTTATGGGCATTCCCGGCGGCCTCATCCTGAAGCGCAAGGGCTATAAGTCCACGTCGATCCTCGCGTGCGCGGTCGGCTTCGCGGGCGTGGGCGTCCAGTGGCTTTCGGGCTACGTAGAGAGCTTCGGCGTGTACGTGACGGGCGCGTTCGTTGCGGGCTTCTCGATGTGCCTGCTGAACCTCGTCGTGAACCCGATGCTCAACACGCTCGGCGGCGAGGGCAAGAAGGGCAACCAGCTCGTGCAGTTCGGCTCGTCGCTCAACTCCATCGGCGGCACGATCGCGCCGATCCTCCTCGGCTACCTGATCGGCGGCGAGGTCGCGAAGGCCAAGGTGGCCGACGCGGCGCCGGCACTGCTGATCGCGATGGCGATCTTCGCGCTCGCGATCGTCATCGTCGCGCTCTCGAGGATCCCCGAGCCGCACATGGAGACGGCGGCGGAGAAGGCCGCGCGCCTCTCCGGCGGCACGTCGGTGCTGCGCGACATCGTCGAGACGCTGAAGTTCCGCCACTTCACGTTCGGCGCGCTCGCGATCTTCTTCTACATCGTCATCGAGTGCGGCATCCCGAACATGGCGAACCTCTACATGACGGCGGAGGGGACGCCCGGCTACGTCGGCGCGGTCGTCGCGGGCTCTGTCGTCGCGGTCTACTGGTTCCTCATGATGTGCGGCCGCATCCTCGGTGGCGTGATCGGCGGGAAGGTCTCCTCGAAGGTGATGGTGACGTGCTGCGCGGTCTGCGGCATCGCGCTCATGCTCGCGGCGATGTACTGCCCGGTGAAGATGGTCAGCGTCTTCGGCAAGACCGTGCCGCTCGCGATGTGCTTCGCCGTTCTCTGCGGCGCGTGCACGTCCGTCATGTGGGGCGCGATCTTCAACCTCGCGGCGGAGGGCCTCGGCAAGTACGTGCCGATGGGGTCGGGCATCTTCATGTGCATGGTGTTCGGCGGCGTGCTGCTACCGGTGCAGGGGCTGATTGCGGACAAGATCGGCATTCTGAACAGCTACTGGCTGACGATCGCGCTCTTCGCCTACGTGCTCGTCTATGCGCACGTCCTCTCGAAGCCGACGAAGCGGGCGGAGTGAGGTCGGTTTGATCGTCTTGAAGATCTGATACGGAGAGTGCGAAAATGTTGAACCAGGAAGTCTATGACAAGGTCGTCGCCGAGTTCGCGGCGAAGTTCGGCGGCAAGCCCGAGGTCGTGAGCTACGCGCCAGGCCGCATCGAGGTGCTGGGCAACCACACCGACTACAACGAGGGCTACGTCTTCTCCGCGGCGATCGACAAGGGGACGTTCTTCGCGGTCTCGGCCGCGGCCGACGACAAGGTTACGCTCGTCGCCCTCGACATGGGCGAGACCTACGAGACCACGCTCGGCGCGGTGAAGAAGGTCGAGGCGGGCGCGACCTGGGCCAACTACCCGCTCGGCACCTTCAACTGGCTGATGGGCGGCGACCCCTCCAAGGCCGGCAAGGGCTTCAAGGCTGTGTTCGGCGGCAACATCCCGCTTGGCGCGGGCCTGAGCTCGTCCGCCGCGCTGGAGATGGCGACGGCACTCGCGCTTCAGAAGCTCTACGGCACCTCGTTCGGCAAGACCGAGCTCGCCAAGATCGGCCAGAAGGCGGAGCACACCTTCGCCGGCTGCCCCTGCGGGCTCCTTGACCAGGCGTCCTCGATGTACGGCGAGGAGGGGGCGCTCGTCAAGAGCGACTTCCGCTTCAACACCTTCGAGTCCGTCTCGATGGGCCCGTCGGTCGCGTTCATGATGGTGAAGTCCAACGCCAAGCACGCGCTCGTCGACGGCGCATACGCCTCGCGCCGCCAGGCCTGCGAGGACGCGGCGAAGTACTTCGCGGGCGTCCTGAGGAAGCCGGTCACGCACCTCCGCGACGTCACGATGGCGGAGTGGGTGCTCTACCGCGGCGGCCTGAGCGAGACGACGGCCAAGCGGGCGGTCCACCCGATCGGCGAGGACGAGCGCGTTCTCCAGGGCGCGGCGCTGCTTGAGAAGGGCGACCTCAAGGGCTTTGGCGCGCTGATGTACGACTCGCACGAGTCGAGCCGCAACTGGTTCGAGAACTCCTGCGAGGAGCTGGACAAGATCGTCGACGCCGCCAAGGCGATCCCCGAGGTCTACGGCGCGCGCCTCTCCGGCGGCGGCTTCGGCGGCAGCTGCTGCCTGCTCGTCGACCCGGCGGCGGCCTACCGCATCGCCGCGCAGATTTCCCGCGAGTACAAGGCGGCGTTCGGCGACGAACCGGCCTGCTCGCTAATCAAACCATCAGCTGGAGCAAGGCTCGTATGAAACTTGGTACGTTGCTGACGCTGGCGGCGGCGCTTGCCGTTGCACCCGCCTATCCGCAGGAAGAGGATGAGGCCGAGGCCGCGCCCGCCGGCGAGGCGGCCGCGCCCGCCGAAGGCGACGACGCTGCGGCGACGCGGCCCAAGGTGAAGTTCTTCGCCACCCTGCCGTTCTGCCGCCAGATCTCCGGCGTCGTCGAGGCGCTCCGCCCCGGTGCCGCGGCCTGGGAGCCGGTCGAGAACGGCGTTCGCTACGCGCTGGGCACTTCGTTCCGCACCGCGGCGGGCGCGCGGATGACGCTTACCATGGGCACCGGGTGCAACATCCGCGCCGACGGCTCCACCGAGTTCGCCACCCGTCCCCAGACGCTCGGCGAGGACGTGCGCTCGATCGTGGTGAAGGGCGGCGTCGTCACGGCGGTCCTGCCGCGCAACCTGCCGGCAGGAGGCTTCACCATCGCCGCGCCGGGCTTCACGCTCAAGGACATCGCCGGCGAGTGCCGCGTCGAGTACCGCGCCACCGGCGACGGCGACGAGGCCTCGCTGCGCTGCAACACCGGCACCTTCGCGGTTGAGGGGCGCAACTTCGCGATCTCGCGGATGAACCCGACCCACGAGGTCAGGATCCGCGCCAGCCACGACAACCTCGCCACCATCCTCTACGGCGTTCGCGGCGACACGGCGGTCAACGTCAGCCGCGGAGTCGTGATGCGCACCGAGATCGACGAGGACGGCAAGGTGCAGCACGTCGCCGAGACCCCGAACCTCGAATGGCGCCTTTCGCCCGGCACCCGGGTGCAGATCAACCGCGCTGTCCCGGCGGTCGGCGAGAAGATGAGCGTGTCGGTGATGACCTTCGCCGCCGACGGCTCGCTCAAGAACCATTTCGCCTACGTCGAGGGGCTCGCTGCGGTCAACTCCGGCGAGCTCGTGGCCGCGTCCAAGGAGGAGAGCGACAAGCTCGCCAAGCGCGCGGCCGAGGCGGCGGGCGACGCGGCCGCGGCTGCCGAGGAAGCCGAGAACCAGTCCGAGGCGGACGGCGATTCGTCCGGCTACGGCAACGAAGAAGAGTAACAGCAGGAAAAGAGCAGCAAAATGGTTATCCAGAAGTTCAACAAACTGATCAGGAACAGGTGGATCTGGGGCGTGTTCGCGGTGGCGATCTCCGCATTCTTCGCCTTCGACTTCCTCATCGCCGACCTCAACGCGCCGAGCGAACGCAGCAGCGGCTCCGGAGCCGGCACCATCGCCGGCGAGAAGGTGGACGCCGCGCTCTTCGAGGCGCTGGCAGACGACGTGCGCGGCATCGGCCGCAACCGCGACTGGAAGACCGACCAGTCCGAGGTCAACCGCGCCGCGTGGGAGAACTACGCCGCGCTTCTCGTGGCCGAGCGCGCCGGCATCTCGGTCTCGGACGAAGAGATCTCCGAGATGATCCGCCGCGACCCGAGCTTCCAGCAGAACGGCGCTTTCAGCTTCCAGCTCTACAAAGCGCTCCTCGCGGACAACTCGATCACCCCCGAGCGCTTCGAGGCGAGCCTCAAGCGCCGCGTGACCCTGGCGCGTCTCGCCCAGTCCGTGCTCGGCGCGGCGGCGTGGTGCTCGCCGATGGAGCTCGACCAGGCCGTCGCCGACATGACCGACACCTACACCGTCAGGGTGGCGAACTTCCGCCAGGAGCGCAAGGACGCCGAGGCCGTCAAGCTCGACGATGAGGGCCTCAGGAAGTGGTATGACGCGAACACCAACTCGATCGCGCTTCCCGAGCGCTTCAAGCTCCGCATGGTCCGGTACGACGCGACGGCGACCAACGTTCTCGCGAAGATGACCGTAACCGAAGACGAGATGCGCGACCGCTACGACGTCACCTCCGACAAGTACACCGTGACCGACACCAACGGCGTCGAGAGGGTGAAGGACTTCGAGGAGGTCAAGGACCGCATCGAGCGCGAGCTGCGCCAGATCGCCGCGGTCGAGTTCTTCCGCACCAACCTCAATGCCCGCGCCTACGGCGCCAAGGCCGCGGATGGCACCTCGCGCCTCGACGAGATCGCGAAGGAGGACGGTCAGAAGGTCGAAACCACCGGCTTCATCTCCATCGAGGGCCCGCAGGTCGATGGGTTCATGACCCGCACCTCGCTGCTGTTCCCCGGTGCCGAGAACCTCGACGAGACCCTGGCCGAGCTCGACTCCTCGAGCGAGGACCTGCGCTACGGCGTGATTGCCTCCGACCGGACTGTCTGGCTGGTTGAGAAGGACGAGGTCAGCCCCGCGCATGTGCCGACGTTCGAGGAGGCGAAGGACGCCATCCGCCCCCGCGCGCTGCGCGATGCCCGCGCCGAGGCGTTCAAGGCGTCGGTCGAGGCGCTGGCCGCGAAGGGCACCAACGAGCTCTTCGCCGCCGCCAAGGAGGTAACCACCAACCTTACCTTCTCGGTGACCGACCTCCGCCAGGGCGAGTTCGACGATCAGCACTCGGTGGTCCGCGCGGCGATGAAGACGGTGAAGGGCGAGCTCTCCGAGTTCACCCCGACCTCGCCGAGCCGCGGCATCGTGGTCTACTGCGTCGACCGCGTCCCCGGCGACGCGGCGAAGGCGATGCTCGTCAAGTCCCAGGTCCGCGGCGAGGTCTCCTGGCTGCAGCTTCGGCAGGTCCCCGACGCCTGGAAGAAGTGGAACCTCGAGCGCATGGGCTTCCAGCCCGGCGAACGCACGTCCGTCGAGCGCGCCGAGATCGAGGAGTAAGGACCCCGGCTGCGATGAAGCTCTCCTTCAAACGCATCCATCCCGACGCCGTGCTGCCGTCCTACGCGCACCCCGGCGACGCGGGGATGGACGTCCGCTCGGTGGAGGATCTCGTGATCCCCGCCGGCGCCCGCGCGCTTGTCCATACCGGACTCGTGGCCGTCATCCCCGAGGGTTACGAGCTCCAGGTGCGGTCGCGCTCCGGCCTGGCGCTCAAGAGCGGCGTCGCGGTGCTCAACTCGCCCGGGACGGTCGACGCCGGCTACCGCGGCGAGATCGGGGTCGTCCTCGCCAACTTCGGCGACGGCGAGTTTGCCGTCGGGAAGGGCGACCGCGTCGCCCAGCTGGTGGCCGCGCCGGTGACCGTGGCCGAGATTTCCGAGACCGATTCGGTGGACGCGACCGACCGCGGCGCGGGCGGCTTCGGCAGCACCGGCAGGAGCTGAGCGTCATGGTACTCAAGGTCTTCAGGTACGGCGAGAAGGTCCTGCGCGAGAAGGCGGCGCCGGTGGCGGCGGTCACCGACGCGCTGCGCGCGCTTGCCGACGACATGGTCGAGACGATGCACGACTCGAGCGGCGTCGGGCTCGCGGCCCAGCAGGTGGGCAGGACGGAGAGATTGTGCGTGATTGACATGCCGCCGGACTGCGATGACGACGAGGACCGCGCCTTCAACGCCCCGATTGCGATGCCGCTGAAGATGTTCAACCCCGAGATCGTCTCGCGCGACGGCGCGGTCTGCGACAAGGAGGGGTGCCTCAGCTTCCCCGGCGTCGGCGGCGAGATCGTGCGCGCCGCCCAGGTCGTCTGCCGCTACGTGGACGAGCGCGGAGCCGAGCAGACGATCACCGCGCGCGGCTATCTCGCCCGCGCCATCCAGCACGAAGTCGACCATCTCGACGGCGTACTCTACGTCGACCGCATGAGCGCGATCGAGCGCCTGCGGTACGCCGCCAAACTCAAGCAGCTTGCCAAGGCCAACGGCGGAGTCCGTTAGCAGGGCGGAAAGGAGCAGGAAAACCATGCGCGATCTCTTCATCGTCGGCGCCGGCGGTTTCGGCCGCGAGGCGGTATGGACCGTCGAGCGGATCAATCACGCTGCGCAGCAGCCGGTCTGGCGCGTCATCGGCTTTGCCGACGACGACCCCGCCAAGGCAAGCGGTAACTTCGAGGGCTACCCCATGCTCGGCACGATCGAGCAGGCATCCAAGGACAACCCCGGGGCCTCGGTGTTTGTCGCCATCGGCGACAACGCCGTCCGCCGCGCCATCTACGCGCGGCTGCGCGGGCACGATTTCCCGTCGCTCATCGACCCCACCGCCCAGGTCTCGCCGACCACCGAGTTTCGCCACGGAACCTATATCGCCGTCGAGGCGGTGGTCTCGGTCGGAACCGAAATCGGCAAGTTCGTGGTCATCAACGCCCGAGCCGGCGTCGGCCACGACTCCAGGGTCGGCGACTTCGCCAACATCTGCCCGGGCGTTTCGCTTTCCGGCCACACCACCATCGGCGAGAGCGTGTTCATGGGCACCAACAGCTGCACCGCGCCAGGCGTCACCGTCGGCGCCGGCGCCGTCGTCGCCTGCGGTGTGCCGGTCTACGCCAACGTGCCCGAGGGCGCGACCTTGAGTCCGTTCGGAGTTCTCAAGGCGGGTCAGTGAGGCACTACTTCGACTGTCCCGTGGTGTAGTGGCCGCACAGGGGTTTTTGATACCCTTAGTCCTGGTTCGAATCCAGGCGGGACAACCAAACCGTAAACGAGGGTAAGACGAGGAGGCAAGAGATGGACATCCATATCGACGAACTGCTGCAGGCCACAATCGACGAGGGCGGCTCCGACCTGCACATCCGCGCCTACATGCCGCCTAAACTGCGCGTGCACGGCGAGCTGCTGCCGATCGCCGAGGAGGAGCTCACCGAGGAGGACTCCTACCAGCTCTGCCGCGAGATGATCGACAAGCTCGGCAACCCCGGGGCAATGGAGGAGGTGGAGAAGGTCGGCGGCGCCGACTTCGCGCTCGCGCACCCTGACGGCACCCGCTTCCGCGTAAGCGTCTTCAAGGAGAGGAAGCGCTACGGCGCGGTGCTCCGCCAGATCCCCTCGACCCTGCTTACCCTCGAGCAGATTGGCCTCCCGGCGGTCGTCAAGGAGCTCCTCTTCAAGCCGCGCGGGCTCATCCTCGTGACCGGCCCGACCGGCTCAGGCAAGTCGACGACGCTCGCCTCGATGATCGATGTCATCAACCGCGAGCGCAACGTCCACATCATCACCATCGAGGACCCGATCGAATTCTACCACACCTCGAAGAACTCGCTCGTCACCCAGCGCGAGATCGGCGACGACGTGCCGTCCTTCGCCGAGGCGATCCGCCGCGCGCTCCGGCAGGACCCGGACGTAATCCTCGTCGGCGAAATGCGCGACCTCGAGACGATCGCCGCGGCGATCACCGCCGCCGAAACCGGCCACCTCGTCTTCGGCACCCTGCACACCACCGGCTCGGCGGAGACGATCGACCGTATCGTCGACGCGTTCCCGATGAACCAGCAGTCGCAGATCCGCACCCAGCTCGCCGCCGGCCTGCAGGCGGTCATCTCGCAGATCCTCCTCCCGAAGCTCGACGCCAACGGCGAGGTGCACGGGCGCGTCGCCTCCTTCGAGATCATGACCCGCACCGACGCCATCTGCTCGCGCATCCGCGACAACAAGACGAACATGATCAAGTCCGACCTGCAGACCGGCGCGAAGTACGGCATGATTACGCTCGACGCCCACCTCTCCGGGCTCTACAAGCAGGGACTCATCTCCTACGAGGACCTCATCACCAAGTCGCAGGACCCGGAGTCGGTCGTCCAGAAGCTCAAGGAGGAGGGCTACGGCGCGTAGGGAGGAGGCTTCATGAACGACCAGATACTCCAGATCCTCATCCAGAACGGGTACATCGACGAGGCCGGCGCGCAGGACATCGCCGACCTCGCCAAGACCGAGTCGAAGTCGGTCCGCCGCCAGGTGCTGGACTCCGGCGTCCTCGACGAAGACTCGCTCCTCGCCGCGATGGCGGCCTACCAGGACACCGAGGCGATCGACCTCGGCGCGATGACGATCGACACCGAGGTGACCGAGGCGATCCCCGCCTCGACCGCCAGGATGTACAACGTCTTCCCGGTCGCGGCGGACGACTCGTCGGTCACCCTCGCCACCTTCGACATCGTCGACCCGCGCATCTCCGACGAGATGCTCTTCACCCTCTCGAAGGAGGTTAGGTTCGTCTTCGCCCGCGAGAAGGACGTGATGGACCGCATCTCCCAGTACTACGGGGACTCCAACGAGTCGGTGGCGGACATGATCAAGTCGCTCGGCGAGGGCATGACGGACGACGAGGCGCTCGCCGACGCCGCCGGAGCCAACGACATCGCCTCGATGGAGAACGCCGCGAACTCCTCGGCGATCATCCGCTTCGTGAACCTCGTCCTCTACCAGGGCGTCGTCGACCACGCGGCCGACATCCACATCGAGCCGTTCGAGAACGATTTCAAGATTCGCTACCGCGTGGACGGCGCGCTCTACGAGATGAAGGCGCCGGACGTGAAGATGGCGTCGGCGATCATCTCGCGCGTGAAGATCCTCGCCAACCTCAACATCGCCGAGCGGCGCGTGCCGCAGGACGGCCGCATCGCGCTCACCGTCGCCGGGCGTCCCGTCGACCTGCGCGTCTCGTGCCTCCCAACCGTCCACGGCGAGTCGGTCGTAATGCGAATCCTCGACCAGACCACCACCTCGCTCGACCTCGAGAACGTGGGCTTCGCCGAGGACATCTACGAGCAGATCACGATGGACATCGAAAAGCCCAACGGCATCTTCATCGTGACCGGACCCACCGGTTCCGGCAAGACCACGACGCTCTACTCCGTCCTCCGGCGCATCAACACCATCGACTCCAAGCTGCTCACCGCCGAGGAGCCGGTCGAGTACAATGTCGACGGCATCGTGCAGGTGCCGATCGACTCCCGTGCCGGCAACACCTTCGCCAAGGTTCTCAGGGCGTTCCTGCGCCAGGACCCGGACATCATGATGATCGGCGAGATCCGCGATCTCGAGACTGCCGAGATCGCGGTGCAGGCCGCGCTCACCGGCCACTTCGTCTTCTCCACTCTGCACACCAACGACGCCGCCGGCGCGGTGATGCGCCTTGTCGACATGAACGTCGCGCCGTATCTCCTCTCGTCCACGCTCGAGGCCGTGCTCGGCCAGCGTCTCGTGAGAACCGTCTGCCGCGAGTGCAAGCAGGCGTACGAGCCCGACGACGAGCAGCTCGAGCGCCTCGAGATGACGCGCGATCAGATCGGCGGCCGGCCGTTCTACTTCGGCCGCGGCTGCAAGACCTGCAACGGCACCGGCTACAAAGGACGCAAGGGCGTCTTCGAGTACCTGCGCATGTCCAATCCGCTCCGGGAGCTCGTAAACAACCGCGCCCCGACGCTCATCATCCGCGAGAAGGCGCGCGAGCTCGGCATGCGCACGATGCGAGAGGACGGCATCCGCTCCATCCTTGACGGCTACACCACGGTGGACGAGGTGCTGAGGTACACGTGAAGCGCGCCATTCTGCTGCCTGCCGTCGCCGTCCTCGCGCTCGCGACCTCCGCCGCGGCGCAGCTCGGCCTCGCCTCGCGCCGCGCCGCCGCCTCGCCGGCGCTCGCCGAGGGAGCCTTCGCCGCGCTCGGCGCCTTCCGCTCGGTGCTCGCCGAGGTGGTGTGGTTCCGCGCCGACCGGCTGCAGGCGGAAGGGCGGTACGTGGAGCTCGCCCAGCTTGCCTCGACCCTCGCGCTCCTCGAGCCGCACACCCCGGAGGTGTGGAGCTTCGCCGCCTGGAACCTCGCCTACAACGTATCGGTGATGATGAACGCGCCCGAGGACCGCTGGCGCTGGGTGGAGGCGTCGATCCGGCTGCTGCGGGACGAGGGGCTGAAGGTCAACCCGCGCGAGCCGGAGCTCTACCGCGAGCTCGCCTGGACGTTCGAGCTCAAGATCGGCGCCAACCTCGACTCCGCCGCGCCGTACTACCGCGAGAAGTGGGCCGAGACGGTGCGGGACGTCCGTCGCCGCGGCGCCTGGGAGGAGCTCGGCATGGAGCCGATGCGGATGACGGCGGTGGAGCGCTTCACCGGCTTCGACGACTGGACCAACCCGCAGCTTTCGGCAATCTACTGGGCGCTGAAGGGAATCGACAGCGCCGCCGGGCGTGACCGCCGCGTGCTCGAGACGATCGTGCGACAGGCGATGGTCATCTATTCCAAGAACATGAAGGAGCAGACATGATAAACGAAGAATCCGACACCTCGCGGCATTTCCTCCGCCAGTGGATCGAGAAGGACGTCGCCGACGGCAAGACCGGCGGCAAGGTGGTGACCCGCTTCCCGCCCGAGCCCAACGGTTACATCCACATCGGCCACGCCAAGGCGGTGTGCGTCGACTTCGGCATGGCCGAGCTCTTCGGTGGCGAGTGCCACCTCCGGCTCGACGACACCAACCCCGCCAAGGAGTCCGACGAATACGCCGAGAACATCAAGAAGGACATCAACTGGCTCGGCTTCCAGTGGTCCGGCGAGGGCGACGCCGGCGAGAAGGGCTTCTACAACGCCTCGAACATGTTCGACCAGATGTACGCCATCGCCGAGGAGCTGGTCCGCCGCGGCCAGGCCTACTGCTGCAACCTCACCCAGGACGAGTGGAAGGAGTACCGCGGCGTCCCCGAGAAGCCCGGCCGCCCCTCGCCCTCGCGCGATACCGACCCCGAGCGCAACCTGAGGATCTTCCACGAGATGCGCGACGGCAAGTACGCCGACGGCGAATGGTGCCTCCGCGCGAAGATCGACATGGCCTCGCCCAACATCCACTTCCGCGACCCGGTTATCTACCGCATCCGCCACGTCTCCCACTACCACCTCGGCGACAAGTGGTGCGTCTACCCGATGTACGACTTCGCGCACCCGATCGAGGACGCGCTCGAGGGTGTCACCCACTCGATGTGCACGCTCGAGTTCGAGGTGCACCGCCCGCTCTACGACTGGGTGGTCGACCGCATGGACGAGCAGGGGCTGCTGCCGGTCAGGAACGGCGTCAAGATCCGCACCCAGCAGCGCGAGTTCGCGCGGCTCAACCTCACCTACACGGTGATGTCCAAGCGGCTTCTGCTGCAGATGGTGCAGGAGAAGGTGGTGGACGGATGGGACGACCCCCGGATGCCGACCGTCTGCGGCATGCGCCGCCGCGGCTACACGCCCGGCGCGATCCGCGAGTTCTGCGACCGCATCGGCGTCTCCAAGGTGGAGAGCGAGTCCGACCCCGCGCTCCTCGAGTGGTGCGTCCGCGAGGAGCTCAACCAGACCGCAATGCGCCGCATCGCCGTCGTCGACCCGGTCAAGGTCGTGGTCGACAACTGGCCGCCGACCACGATCCACGAACCACGAACCACGAGATTCGCCGAGCTGCCCAACAACCCGCTCGACGAGAAGGCGGGGACGCGGAAGGTGCCGTTCGGCCGCGAGGTCTGGATCGACCGCGCCGACTTCATGGAAGTGCCGGAGAAGAAGTTCTTCCGCATGGCGCCGGGCCAGGAAGTCAGGCTCCGCGGCGCCTGCATCTTCAAGTGCACCGGCTGCGTCAAGGACGAGTCGGGCAAAGTGGTCGAGATCCACGGCACCTGGGACGAGGCGTCGTGGGGCGGCAACCCCGCGGACGGCCGCAAGGTGAAGGGGACCATCCACTGGGTCGACTGCGCGACTGGCGTGAAGGCGGAGTTCCGCCTCTACGACCGGCTGTTCCTCGAGAGGGACCCTCTCAAGGAGGGAAGCGAGAACATCCTCAAGTTCCTGAACCCCGACTCGCTCCGGGTCGTCTCCGGCTACGTCGAGCCCGCGCTTGCCGAGGCGAAGACGGGCGAGCGCTTCCAGTTCGAGCGCACCGGCTACTTCGTCTGCGACGCACCGCTCGTCTTCAACCGCACCTGCTCGCTGAAGGACTCCTACAAGCCGTCGTGACGGCGGAGATTTCTTCGCCGCGCTAGGCGATTTTTTGGTATAATTCACTCCATAAACCCATTTAATAAACCCAAAGAAAGGACAATGATGATTAGTTCAAGCAGAAGAGGATTCATCCGCGGTCTCGCGGGTGTTTCGCTGCTTAGCGCCGGCGGGTGCTTCTCGCCCAGCCCGCGCAAGCCCGGCCAGAAGGTCCGCCTCGCGGCGGTCGGCATCATGGGCAAGGGCTACAGCGACTGGACGCCGATGCTCAAGACCGGTCTCGTCGAGATGGTGGCGTTCTGCGACGCCGACGAGGGGATGCTGCCCCTGGCTCTCGCCCAGGCCAAGAAGGACCTGCCCGACATCGACCTCTCCAAGGTTCCGTTCTACACCGACTACCGCCGTCTCCTCGACGACGCCGACAAGCTCGGCATCGACGCGATGACGATCTCCACGCCCGACCATGTCCACGCGCCGGTCGCGATCCAGGCGATGAAGAAGGGCATCCACGTCTACGTGCAGAAGCCGCTCGTCCGCACCCTCTGGGAGCTCGAGTACTTCGAGCGCACGGCGCGCGACAACGGCGTCATCGTGCAGATGGGCAACCAGGGCTCCTCGCTCAGCTCGATGCGCCGCTGCACCGAGGTGCTGCAGAGCGGCATCCTCGGCGACGTGAGGGAGGTCCATGTCTGGACGAACCGCGCCGTGTGGCCGCAGGGTACCGGAGTCGCCAAGTACATCAAGAGCCGCGGCAACAAGGGCGACCCGGTCCGCAAGGGGCTCGATTGGAACGCCTGGCTCGCCACGGCGGCCGACCGTCCGTTCCTCGACAAGTATCCCGAGGGCACGAAGGTCTACGATCCGTGGGGGCTCGGCAAGAACGTCTACCACTCCTTCACTTGGCGTGGGTTCTACGACTTCGGCGCCGGCGCGTTCGGCGACATGGCCTGCCACACGATGAACCTGCCGTTCCGCGGCCTCCAGCTCGCCGGCGTCACCGACGCCGAGTGCATCTCGATCGACCAGTTCAACGACATCGCCTACCCGGCCAAGTCGGTCGTGAAGCTCAACTACGCCGCGCGCACCGCCAAGTTCGGCCCGCAGAAGGGCAAGCTGCTCCCCGCGGTTCAGCTCTTCTGGTACGACGGCTACGACGAGTCCAAGCCCGGCAAGAGCGCCAGCAAGCCCGACGCGGCGCTGATGCCCAAGTGGATTGCCAAGCACGGCGAGGTGCCTAACACCGGCTGCCTCATCATCGGCTCCAAGGGCCAGGTGCTGATGCAGGACGACTACGGCGCCAAGTGCGCGATCGCGCTCGAGGCCGACAAGGAGTTCAAGGACGTGTTCGAGCACGAGGCGGCGAAGGCCGTCCCGCAGTCGATTCCGCTCTGCGGCTCTACTTCCTCGGCCGGCGACGGCAAGTCGACTGTCGCGATGACGGGCTTCGCCGAGGGCCACTACGGCGAGTTCATCAACGCGATCTTCAACAACGGGCCGTACTACGAGCAGACCCACTCGCGCTGCTTTTCCGACATCGAGAACTGTATTCCGCAGATGGAGGGCATCCTCGTCGGCTGTGTCGCCCAGCGGCTCCCGAACCAGAAGCTCAGCTGGTGCTCTAAGAAGCAGTCCTTCGACGTCGCCGCGGCGAACGCGTTTGTGAAGCCGTACATCCGCAAGGGTTTTGAGTTCTAATAAGAAAGGAGAATCAAAAATGAATGTTTCTAGAAGGTCGTTCCTCGAGGCGCTCGGCGGCGTTGGTGCCGCGGTGGCGCTCCCCGGCTGCTGCGGCATGTTCTGCTGCGGCGGCAAGCGCAAGGCGAAGATTGCGCTCCAGCTCTACTCGATCCACCAGTACATCGGCAAGGTTGGCTTCGAGAAGGCGTTGGAGGACGTGGCCAGGATTGGCTTCGTCGGCGTCGAGTTCGCGGGCTACGGCAAGCACACGGCGGCCGAGGTCAAGAAGATGCTCGCCGACGCCGGTCTCGCCGTCTGCGGCACCCACGTCAGCAACGACCGCTACGGCTTCAAGATCGACGCCAAGGCCGGCAAGTACGACTACGACCCCGAGGTGCTCAAGAAGACGTGCGGGTTCGAGCTCGAGTACGGCAACAGCCTCGTCATCTGCCCCGGCGGCGGCAACATCCCGCCCGGGTGCGCCTGGAACACCGGCCGCGGCGGCACCGTCGGCAAGCCCTCGAAGGAGATCGACGAGTTCACCAAGCGCCTCTGCGAGCTCTACAACAAGGCGGCGGCGGACGCGAAGAAGCTCGGTTGCAGGATCGGCCTCCACAACCATACCTGGGAGCACGGCGTCAAGATGACGAACGGGCAGTCCTTCTGGGACTACTTCTTCTCCAACACGTCGCAGGATGTCTGCATGGAGCAGGACGTGGGCTGGACGACCTGCGCGGGCGACATGTTCCCGGGCCTCAATCCGATCGAGCAGTACAAGAAGTACCCCCACCGCTCGCCTACGCTCCACGCGAAGGAGAACGGTATGGGCGAGGGCGTGAAGAAGTTCGACGCCATCCTCGGCCAGCCGGGGTGCGACGAGAACGGCAAGGTCTGCGCGACGCCGGTCGACTGGGACGGGCTCATCCCCGTCACCGATGCCGACGGCGTGGAGTGGTACGTAACCGAGTGCGAGCGTCACTTCGACGACCTCTCGGCCGTCACGCCGTCCTACGCCTTCCTCAAGGGTAAGGGGCTCAACTAAGACTAGAAGCCCATAACCATAGGCTTCTATAAACATAGAAGCCTAAAAGACATAGAAGTCTAGAAACCTAGACTTCTATGTCTGTATAGCCGGAAAATATGCTATAATACACATGTTTTCAAAAAAGTACCGATATGAAGCTGTTAGGTGAAAAAATATTCGCCCGCGATGCGGAGGGCAAGCTCGTCAGCCGCATTGGCACCATATTTTTCCGCACTCCGGGCCTGGTAACACAGCGCGGCGTTCACGCGATGCAGCGCATTGCATGGATCGAGGAGATTCAGCGGGAGCTCGGTCGCGAACTATCGCCCGAGGAGGCGGAAGCCGAGATTTCGGAGTCGGTGGATCTCGTGTTCACCGAGGAACACGTCCTTATCCGTCCAAACCCGGAACGCATGGACCTCGCGTTCCGCGCTGACGAGGAGCTGCAGCGGCTGGTGTCCAAGCTCAACATCCGTTTCCTCAACACCAGCTCCGAGCTGGTGCGCCGGGCTCTGCGCGAGCGCGGCGAGAACTGGCGCATGGCGCGTGCGCCAATCTCGCAGGAGGACATGGCCGAGCTGATCGCGAACTCCAAGGTGCCGGTTGGCGAGCGGCCGATTTACTACTACAACCGCACCACCGGCACACGCTTCCTCACCGCCGAGACGCTTGCGCGGCTCGAGGCGCTGGCGCCTGACGACTTCCGCCGCCAGATGGCCGAGATTGTCCGCTGCCTCGGCAAACGCAACCGCCAGGGCTATTCCGAGGTAGACGTGTTTCCGCCCACGATGCCGATCGAGATCAAGCGCTCGCTGCAGGCGCTCAAGCCGGACGAGATGCCGGTCGAGGAGCTGCGCGCCGAGATCGCCGCAATCATCCGCCGCTGGCGGATGGCGCTTCCCGCCGAGCTGCGCGACGAGTCGCCGGAGAACTTCGAGTGGCGCAACGCCATGTGCCAGACGCTCACCCGCGGCCCGAACGAGACCGCCGCGGTCGAGCAGGAGCTCGTCGCCGGCATCTCCCCCGAGTTCTACCGCCAGATCGAGTGGCTGCCCGGCGTGAGGATTGTCGACGGCGAGGTGGTCTTCGACAGCGTCTACGACGAGGCCGCCCGCACCCAGGATCCGCAGCTGCTCGCGAAGTGCGACAACCGCGTCAAGAGCTTCCTCTTCAACACCACCCGGCTCCTCGGGCGCGTCAAGTACATCAACATCGGCCGCATCGCCAGGTCCCTCTCTCGCCCCGGTACGCCGTCCCTCCGCCGCGGCCACCTCTACATCATGCAGTACGGCAACAAGGGCGAGGACAAGCCGAAGGTCACCATGATCCGTCTCCAGAAATGGGGCGTCGCCGAGCACCTCGACGAGGGCAAGGACCTCCTCCAGTCCATCATCGAGGCTGACGAGTACTCCGACTACGTGCTCGACCGGCGGCTCATGTGCAGGCAGCTGGGCATGAATCTGCCGCCGCAGCTCGCCTTCGGGAACTTCACCGAGAAGTACCGCGGCAACAACCAGTACAACGGCGTCGCGGTGAGGACGGCCTACTTCATGCGCGACTACGAACGCGGTACCGCGTCCGACAAAGTGCCGCGCGCGAAGTACCGCAACCCGGTCTGGGCTCAGAAGTTCGCCTACCTGATGGGCGGCGCGGCCGCGGTCGACCTCGTCGTCGGCCGCCGCGACTCCGAGACCGGCAAGTTCGTATTCGACTGCAACTTTGAGGTGGTGGTGTCCGGCGAGGACGGGCTTCCGTCCGAGGTGAAGGTCACCGACCACGCCGGCAGTTTCGTCGACTACACCCGTCCGCTTGAGGAGTCCGTGCCGCTCTACGCCGGATTCGTCCGCGCACGAGAGAGCCTGGTCGACGACCTGCACCTGTTCGCCAAGGCGTATGTGGACGGATTCCGCCGCACGCTTGCCGAGACCCAGGCCGCCTATCGCGCGCGGCGCACGGCGTTCGACTGCCTCTTCATCGACCGCCCCTACGACACCAACGGCTCCGGCGCCTACCGCTGGTCGTGCGCGCTGAAGCGGCTGGATGCCTGCGACCCCGACCGGCTCGCGCTCCAGCTCGCCGAATGCATCGGATGCTGAAGTACGCGCTCAGGCGATTGTGGCAGACGTTCCCGACCACGCTCGGGATCCTGCTGCTCGCCTTCGTGCTCTTCAACGTCGTCGGCGGCTCTCCGGCCGAGACCCTGCTCGGGAAGAACGCCACAGCCGAGGCGATCGCCGCGTTCAACGCGAAGTGGGGCTACGACCGTCCTCTCGCCGTGCAGTTCGTCCGCTACCTCGGCGACCTCTGCCGCGGCGACCTCGGCTTCTCGATCGAGCACCAGGAGCCGGTCATCGACGTGCTTGCGCGCGGCGTGGGGCCGTCGCTTTCGCTCACGGTGCCGATCCTCGTCCTCGGGGTGCTCGTCGGCCTTGCGCTCGCGCTCGTCGCCGCTTCACGGCGCGGAAGAGCGCTCGACCACGCGGTCCTTTTCGGCTCGACGGCGCTGATGAGCGTCAACTACGTTGTCTGGGTGCTCGCGGGGCAGTTCTTCTTCGCCTACAAGGCCGGGCTCTTCCCGGTCTGGGGCTACGAGAGCGCCTACAACCTCGTCCTCCCGGTCTTCATCGGCGTCGTCTCGTCGCTGGGGGCGGACGTCCGGTTCTTCCGCGCGGCGATCCTGGACGAGATCTACCGCCCCTACGTGCTCGCCGTGCGCGCGAAGGGGCTTCCCGGGCGCGTGATCCTCGTCCGCCACGTGCTCCGCAACGCGCTGGTGCCGATTGTCACCTACGTGTCGCTCTCCATACCGCACCTCTTCACCGGCTCGCTGCTCCTCGAGAGCTTCTTCGGCATCCCCGGGCTCGGCTCGGTGGCGATCAACGCCATCCACTCCTCCGACATGGCGGTGGTGCGCGCGGTGGTGGTGATAGGCGCGCTTCTCTACCAGTTCGTGAACCTCGCCACCGACCTCCTCTACGCCGCCCTCGACCCCCGCGTCACTGTCGGATAATGCGGTTGGATTGCCACTTGCGCAACTGAACCCAAATATGATATACTACACACCAATTCGTGAATGGGGAAGTAGCTCAGTTGGTAGAGCATCACGTTCGCAACGTGGGGGTCGGGAGTTCGAATCTCCTCTTCTCCACCATCACGCGCCTTGACACAGTCGCCTATTTGTCATAGCAGACCGTCATCTTTTCTCCTGCGTCGTAATCTCACGCGTCCCAGTCAGTTTGCGCGAGTTTCTGGTTTCGAGCCACAAACCACGAGATTTTGGTATACTACTAATTTAGCCGAGGGTGTCGGCATTGACATACCCTACTGGGGTATGGTATAATATATTGCTAAAAGCTCAAGGAAGGACTGAAGATGAGGAAATGCGTAGAAGACGTGACGGCGCTTCAGCTGCGGTTGAAGAAGATCATAGGACAGCTTACTGGAGTCCAGAAGATGCTGGCGGAGGATGTCCCGTGCGAGGACATCCTTACGCAGCTCAACGCGGCGAACGGAGCGCTCCACCGCCTGTCGTTCATCGTGCTCGACGGACATCTCCGCCACTGCGTACGCGAGGGCATCGAAAAGGGGAATGCCGACGAGACTATTGAATCATTTGCCGAGGCGCTCGAGAGTTTTTCGAAGATGGCATAGAAGGGGTTGGGAAAATGAAAGACATATTGCTTGCGTTCGTCCACGTGTTCGCCATGATGTCGCCTTGGCTTGTGTTCGGATTCCTTATGGCGGGGATCATCGCCGTTTGGATTCCTCGCAGCTGGGTGAACCGCATGATGGGCGGCAGTTCCGGCTTTCGCGGAATTCTCCGCGCCGTGGCGATAGGCGTGCCGCTACCGATCTGCTCGTGCGGTGTGCTGCCGATCGCGGCGGGACTTCGCAAGCACGGCGCGGGGAAAGGCCCGACCGCCGCGTTCCTCATCTCCACGCCGCAGACGGGCATTGATTCAATCCTTGCTACCTATGCTCTGCTCGGACCCGTCTTCGCGGTGGCGCGTCCAATCGCCGCCGCGCTTACCGGCGTCCTCGGCGGCGCGGCGGTCTCGGCGGTCGACGGAGAGGACGCGTCTACCGTCGCCGTCGAGGAATCGGCCGCTGGTTCTCGCGGAATCAAGGCGATCTTCTGGCAGGCGTACAGGCGGCTTCTCGGCTCGGTCGCGAAGCCGCTTGCCGTCGGACTCGCCGTCTCCGCGCTCGTCACGGTGCTTGTGCCGGACAACTTCTTTGCGGACGCGTTCCACGGCAGCGACTGGATCGCGATGCCGGTGATGGCGCTCGTGGGCTTCCCGATGTACGTCTGCTCGACGGCGTCGATTCCAATCGCCGCGTCGCTCGTTGCCAAGGGCGTCTCGCCCGGGGCGGCGTTCGTGTTCCTGATGGTAGGCCCCGCGATGAACGCGATGTCCCTCACGACCGTCGCCGCGCTTGTTGGACGCAAGGCAGCTGCCGCGTACGTCTCGGTGATCATGGTCGGCGCGATCCTCTGCGGCATCGCGATCAACTTCATCCCGGATGCGCTCCCCGCGACTTCTGCGATCGCCTCCGCGGGCCATTCGCTTTCCGCTGTGCACTGGGCGTCTGCCGCGTTCCTCGCCGCTATGATCGCCTACAACCTGATCCGCCCAGTCAAGATGGCGCATGCCAAGCCCGTTTGCAAATAGACGAAAAGCGGCGACCCATGATCTACCACAATGACTTCGGGTGGAGGCTCGAGAAATGACAAGCAACAACAAACCATTCGCCATGTTCTTCAATGCCAGCCCGCACAAGGGCTGGAACACCGCCAAGATGCTTGAGGCGGCGAAACCAGGACACGAATGCAGAAAGACAGAATTATGACCATACGCGAATATCATGATGCAGACCTGGATGGCATGATCGCCATTTGGAACGAGGTGGTGGAGGCAGGAGACGCCTTTCCCCAGGAGGAGCCGTTGACGCACGAGACAGGCACTGGGTTTTTCGCATCGCAGACATATGTCGGCGTGGCGGTTGGCGAAGGCGGAAAGATCATGGGACTTTACATCCTTCATCCCAACAATATCGGGCGATGCGGACACATTGCCAACGCCAGTTACGCCGTCAGTTCTTCCTGTCGCGGGCAGCACATCGGCGAGAAACTTGTTCTCGATTGTCTTGAACAGGCCAAGGCGCACGGATTCGGCATCCTCCAGTTCAACGCCGTAGTCGAGGGCAATGTCCATGCCCGACACCTCTACGAGCGACTTGGTTTTACCCAGCTCGGCATGATCCCAGGAGGTTTTCGCATGAAAGACGGATCGTTTGCCAACATCTGTCCCTATTTTCGCGAAATACAAATAATGTCGTGAGCGGTCAAAACCGGTAGGGCGCGGACTCCGGCCGCGCCGCAACGCCAAACCAACGAATTTACGTTGTGAAATCGTTGCGGATTGCCCGGAGTGCGATCCCTGCCAAACTGTGTCTTGTCATAATATTTCATCGCCGCATCTATATTATAACGAATCGCGAAAGCACCGTCGAGGTTCAAGCTGCATTGCGCACGGAATGTAAAAATGCTATACTATGCAAATCTACCTATGAGATGGTAGTGGATATAATACAATCTGCCATGAATG
>SFPL01000060.1 GCA_004551905.1 Lentisphaeraceae bacterium | reverse complement strand
TTATACCATATTCGCCTCAGTGAGATTACGGTGCGGACGAAATCAAATCTGCCGCGGTAGATGCCGCAGAGCCTTTCACCCTGAAATCCGCCGCGCTGTGACTATGCGCATAGCCGCATACTCACAGAAAGACGGATTTTAGGATGGAAAGGCATCATCTACAAACGCCGCCGCAGATACACCATGTCCACCAACTGCACGCCGCCCTCGTAGATGGGATGGTCATAATTTTCGACGAAGAAATTTCGGATTCGATGCGAACGGACAAAGCCACATCTTTCATAGAACGGGACGGTCAGAGGGCTCTCGCCCGTTCCGGCCTGCAGAACGGAATGGCTCCCCGCGTATTCAGTCGCCGGAGGAAAGCGTCTCCAGTTCGGTGGCCGCCGCCTCCCAGTCGGCGGTGTAGCGGTCGATCTCGAACTGGAGCGTGCGGACCTTGCGGTTGGCCTCGGCGAAGTCCGTGGTCGGGGTGGGGTTGAAGAGCTCCGCGCTCGCCTCGTCGAGCGCCTGCTGGAGCTCGTCGATCTTGCGCTCCGCCGCCTCCATCCGCCGCTTGAGCTCCTTCACCTTCGGGGCGATCTTCGCCCGTTCCGCCGCGCGCTGGCGGCGGAGCTCCTTCGGCGAGAGGCGCGCGCCGCCCTCGCCGCCGGCCGGCTTCTGGGCGCGTGGCTCGGCGGCCTTCCCGGAGGCGGCGGCCGCGCGCGCCTCGCGCTCGGCCTTCTTCTCGCAGTAGTAGTCGTAGCCGCCGGGGTACTGGAACACGCCTTCGCGGGTTATCTCGACGACCGAAGTCGCCACCTCGCGCACGAAGTCGATGTCGTGCGAGACTAAGAAGAGCGTGCCGCGGTACTTCTTGAGCGCGTCCTGCAGGAGGCGGCGCCCGTCGAGGTCGAGGTGGGTGGTCGGCTCGTCGAGGAGCAGGAAGTTCGGCGCCGAGATGAAGAGCCGGAGGAACGCGAGGCGGATCTTCTCGCCGCCGGAGAGGACGCCGGACGGCTTCTCGACATCGTTCTCGTCGAATCCGAAGGCGCCGAGCTGGTTGCGGAAGACCTTCTCAGGCCCGCCGCCGCGCGCGTCCCAGGCGTTCTTGGCGACGCGGTAGACGGAAAGGTCCGGCGGGATCGTCTCGGCGAACTCCTGGCTCAGGTAGCCGGGGACGACGTTGTGGCCGATCACCGCCTTGCCCTCGGTCGGCTCCCTCACGCCGGCCATGATGCGCATGAGCGTCGTCTTGCCGAGGCCGTTGTAGCCGATGAGCGCCACCTTGTCGCCGCGGGCGACGCTGTAGCTGACGCTGCGGAAGACGAACTTCGGCAGCTCGTAGGCGAAGCCGAGCTTCTCGCAGCGGAACATCTCCACGCCGCTCGGCGGCGGCTCGGCGAGGCGCAGCCGTCCGGAATTGGTGTAGCGCTTCGGCAGCACGATGCGCTCCTCGTCGATCTTGTCGATCAGCTTCTGGCGGCTCTGCGCCTGCGCGGCCTTGGTCGCCTGGGCGCGGAAGCGGTCGACAAAGCGCTGGAGCTGCTCGCGGTGGTGGTCCTGGTTCTCCTTCGCCGCCTTCAGGTGCTCGTATCTCACCTCGCGCTCTCTCAGGTACCAGTCGAGGTCGCCCTCGTAGCGCGTGGCGGTACCGGCGTCCACCTCGACGGTGATGTTCGTCAGCGTGCGCAGGAGGTAACGGTCGTGGGAGATGAGCATCAGCGTGCCGTCGTACGCCTTGAGGAACTTCTGGAGCCAGTCCACCGCCGGCAGGTCGAGGTAGTTGGACGGCTCGTCGAGGAGCAGCAGGTCCGGCCGCGAGGCGAGCACGCGCGAGAGTTCGGCGCGCATCCGCCAGCCGCCGGAGAAGGAGGCGAAGGGGCGCGCGAAGTCGTCCGTCGCGAAGCCGAGCCCGCCGAGGGCGATCTTCACACGCGTCTCGATGTCGTAGCCGCCGAGGTGCTCGAACTTCGTCTGGAGCTCGCCGTAGCGGCGCATCTTCGCAGGGTCGGCGAGGTCGTCCTCGAGCTCGCGCATCTCCGCCTCCATCTCGGCGAGGCCGGGGATGCCGCGGAGCGAGTATTCAAGGAGGGTCTCCTCCGGCGAGTCCGGCTCGGGGTTCTGGCGGGTGAAGCCGATCCGCGGGCTGCCCTCGATGATCAGCTCGCCGGTGTCGGTGGACATCTCGCCGAGGACGATCTTGAAGAGCGTCGACTTGCCCGAGCCGTTCGGCCCCACCACGCCGACGCGGTCGCCCTTGTTGACGCGGAAGGTGACGTTCGTCAAAACGTCCTGATGCCCGTAGTGGACCGATATGCCGCGAAAGTCGAGCATCGCCGCCGAAACTTCAGAGGCCGACGGCGGCGCGGACCTTCTCCATCTGCACGGCGGCGGCGGCGCGGGCCTTCTTCGCGCCCTCGCGGAGGATGTCCTCGAGCGCGTCGGGGTCCTTCGCGAGCTCGGCGCGGCGCGCTGCGAATGGGTCGAAGAGGCGGTGGTAGGCGGCGAGGAGCGCCTTCTTCGCGCTGCCGTAGCCGTAGCCGCCGGCGCGGAACTCCGCGGCCATCTCGGCGACCTCCTCCGGCGTCGCGAAGAGCTTGTAGAGCTCGTAGATGGAGTTGCCCTCCGGCTCCTTCGGCTCCTCCATCGGCGTCGAGTCGGTGACGATGCCCATCACCTTCTTCTTCGCGGACGGGTCGAAGAGCTCGATGGTGTTGTGGTACGACTTGGACATCTTCTGGCCGTCGGTGCCGGGGATGGTGGCGACGGAGTCGGGGATGTAGGCGTCGGGCAGCTTGAAGATCTCGCCGAAGGCGTTGTTGAACTTCTGGCAGAGGTCGCGCGTCACCTCGAGATGCTGCTTCTGGTCCTTGCCGACGGGCACGAGGTCCGAGTTCATGATGAGGATGTCGGCCGCCATCAGGACCGGGTACGCGAAGAGCCCGTGGGTCGCCTCGAAGCCGCGCGCCATCTTGTCCTTGTAGCTGTGGCAGCGCTCCAGGAGCCCCATCGGCGTCAGGCACGAGAGGTACCACGCGAGCTCCTGCACCTCGGGGACATCGCTCTGGCGGTAGACGGTGGTCTTCGCCGGGTCGAGCCCGCAGGCGAGGTAGTCGAGCGCCACCTCGCGCGTCGCCTCGCGGAGCGCGGCGCCGTCGCGGACGGTGGTCATGGCGTGGAAGTTCGCGATGAACATGAACATGTCCTCGCCCTTCGCCTGAAGGTCGAACATGGACTTCATCGCGCCGAAGTAGTTGCCCCAGTGGAGCCTGCCCGAGGGCTGGATGCCGGTAAGGATTCTCATAGATTCTATATTATACCATAATCGTGGTTCGTGGTTCAGCGCTACGCAAAAAGATTTTTCACTCGGCGATGAGGTTGAGCTCATCGAGGTCTATGACGCCTTCGAAGACCTTCTTCACCGGGCCGGTCAGGGTGACGGACGAGAACGCCCTGCCGTCGAATTCGCCATCCACCACCAGCTCGTAGCCTTCCGAGGTCGCCACCTGCACCGGGAAGGAAAGGCCGTGGCCCGCAACGCCGACGCAGGCGACCGCCACCGCGCCAGTGCCGCACGCGCCAGTCTCCGCCTCCACCCCGCGCTCGTAGGTGCGCACCGAGACCCGGTGCGGCGGACGGTAGACGACGAAGTCGACGTTCGTCCCGTGCGGCGCGAACCGCTCCGAAAGCCTTATCCTGCGCCCCTCGACGTCGACATCAGCCTTGGCGAGGCTCTCCACCGGCACGACGAAGTGCGGGACTCCCGAGTTCACGAAGTCGCCGTCGAGCCCCTTCGGGTCCGGCATCCACACCTTGACCTGGCTCTCGTCGAGGATTTCCGCGTCCACCAGCCCCGCCGCGGTCTCGAAGCACATCACCTTGCCCTTCGCCGCGCCGATCTCGCGGGCGAAGGCGGCGACGCACCGCGCGCCGTTGCCGCAGAGCTCCGCCTCGGAGCCGTCGGGGTTGAAGAACCGCATCGAGAAGTCGGCGCGGGAGGACTTCCCTACCAGGATCACCCCCTCGCAGCCGACGCCGATCCGCCGCGCCGCAATCGCGGCGATCCGCCGCCCGTCGCAGGGGAAAGAGCCGTCGCGGTCGTCGAACATGACGAAGTCGTTGCCGGCCCCATGCATCTTCGTGAACTTCATCTTCATCAGAACCACCATCCTTTCGGCTGCGGAATCTCCTCGCCGTGCGTCATGCGCACGATGTCCATGAGCACGTTGAAAGCCTCCTCGAGCACCACGTCGTCGCGCGGATGACCGCTGCTGCGGCGGCGCGCGGGACGGTCCTCTTCCTGGTCGTCATCCCCGGCGTCATCGCCGTCTCCGACGGCGACCTCGGCCGCCGCCTCGTCCTCGTCGACGTCGCCGATGCCGTCGTCCAGGTCCCGGAGCGCGCGGTCGGCCTCGGCCATCTTCCGCCGCGCCGCGTACTCGAGCGGCACCTCCTCGCGCTCGGAGAGCTCCTTCATCCCCTTCACGTTCTCGACGTGGCGGAGGTAGCGCGCGTTGTCCTCAAGCCGCAGTCCGGAGAGCCGCCTGAGCTCCGGCACGTAGGAGTGCATGTTCCAAGCGAGCCGGTAGTCGGCCGGGGAAATCTGCGAGAACGGCAGCGCGTAGGTCAGCTTGTCCTCGCCGACGTCGAGCGAGTCGAGGAGCGATGGCAGGTGGATGTCGGAGGAGACGCCCTGGAGCTGGGTGGACCGCCCGTCGATGCGGTAGAAGCGCGCGGTGGTCACCTTGCAGGAGCCGTACTTGTCGGGACCGAGCCCGCTCACCGTCTGCACCGTGCCCTTGCCGTGGGTGCACCGATCGCCGACCACCACCGCGCGCCCGGTGTCCTGCAGGTGGCCCGCCACGATCTCCGACGCGCTCGCGCTCGCGCGATCGACCAGCACCACCAGCGGACGCCGGAACGCGACCGGGTTGCCGGGCGGGACCGGCAGGCAGCCGGTCTGGCGGACGTCGCGGATCTGCACCACCGGGCCCGATGTCACGAAAAGCGCGGAGAGCATCACCGCCTCGCGCAGCGAGCCGCCGCCGTTGCCCCTGAGGTCGAGCACCAGCCCCGCCACCCCCTCGGCGTTGAAGTCGGCGATCAGCTTGGCGACATCCATCGAGCAGCTGCGGTAGCCGTCCTCGAATGGACGCTTCTCGAAGGTGCCGTAGAAGCCGGGCAGGTCGATGTAGCCGAGGCGGTTGGTGACGCCGCCGAGCGCGACCACCTCCACCCGCCCGGTGGCGGCCTGGTCCTCGAGCTTGATCTCGTCGCGGACGAGCTCGATAAGCTTCTTCGTCGCGCCGGTCGGGTCGGAGCGGGGGATGATCTCGAGAGTGACGCGTGTCCCCTTCGGCCCGCGGATCTTCTTGATGGACTTCTTCATCGGCTGCCACATGATGTCCTCCATCTCGCCGTCGCCCTGCCGCACCCCGACGATCTTGTCGCCGCGCTTGATCCGCCCGTCGCGGTCGCAGGGGCTGCCGGGCATGATTTCCACGATCTTCAGCGCCCCATCGTCCATCGACAGCGTCGCCCCGATGCCGCAGAGGGTGAGGTTCATCTCCATGTCGAAGTCCTCGCGGGTCGTCGGGCTCATGTAGTCCGTGTGCGGGTCGTAGGCGTGGCAGAACGCCGAGAGGTAGCGCTGCAGCACCGCCTCTTCGTCCGGCTCGGTCATCACCACCGCGTACTGGCGGTACTTCTTGATCAGGTCGGCGGCGATCGCGCCGACGCGGTTGGTGGCGACGGCGACGTCTTTCATCGCGGCGACGGCGTTGGTGGCGGACGCGTTCTTCGCCGCGTCGATATCCTGGCTGACGAGGATCGACAGCACCTCGTTCTTCATCCGCCGCCGCCAGTGGTCCTCGGCCTCGGCCGTCGTCGCCGGCCAGGGCGCGTCCTTGCGGCGCACGCGGTACGTCTCGTTGGTGGAGAAGTCGAACTCTGCCGCCGCCAGCAGGTTGGTGGCGAAGGCGAGGCGCTCGGCGAGCCGGCGGGTGTAGAGGTTGTAGACCTCGAAGCCGAAGGCGGCGTCGCCGGCCTTGAGCTCGTCGTCGAGCGTCGTCTGCCGCGGCGCGAGGCGGTCGAGGTCCTCCTGGAGGAACACGGAGTGGTCGAAGTCGTAGTAGGAGACGAGGTTGGTCCACGCCCGGCGCGAGATCTCGTCGTCCGCGACGCGCTGCAGCACGTGCATCTTGGTCAGCGTGTTCACCAGCCGCTCCGCGATGCGCCCGTCGTATTTGCGCGGCGCGAGGTCCGCCGCCGCGGCGGCCGCCGCCAGGCACGTGGCCGCGAATAGCGCTGCTATCGTCTTCGTCTCCATCAGCCGTTCTCCATCAGCCGCACCAGCCGGTCGAGCTCCGCCGGCGGCAGCACCGTCCTCACCGATGCGAAGCTCGCCTCCAGCGCGTTCGAGTTGATTATCACAACGCCGCCCGACTCGGCGATCTTCGCCTCGAAGGTGTCGGACGCGAAGGCGAGGACCGGCGTCACCTCCCCCCTCCAGCCGCGCTTGGCGAGCTCGTTCCTTACCGCCTCCGCCTCCTTCAGCACCTGTTTGAGCGGCGGGCGGTCGGTGAGCTGGCCGTCGAGCAGGATGTGTCCGTCCTCGAGCGTGACCCGCCCGAGCCAGAACTTGGTCTCCACCGCGAAGACACCGCCGGAGCCGACCACCACGTGGTCGACGTGGCGGCCGCAGGCGACGAAGTCGTTGAAAACGTGGTAGCCGTCAGGCAGCTTCTGGAGGATGCCGGCGACGCGCTCCTCGCCGCGTGCGCCCTTGAAGTAGCGCTCGACGTGCCTGAGCCCGCGCGCAAGCGACACCGCACACCAGACCGCCGCGACCACGAACAGCGCGCCGCCGACCGCCGGGTCGCAGAACGTATACGCTGCGGAGCTGCCGGCCGCGAACACCCCGGCGAAAAGCGGCCACAGCCCCAGCACCGTCCCCTTCACCCGGGCCCACTCGCCCGCGACTCCGTGTATACTGGCCATCCGTCAGCCTCCCCTCTCCCTTTCGCCGACGAGCGCGGCGGCGATGGCGCCGGCGTCGAGCGAGTACTTGCGTTCCAGTTCGTCGATCCGCCCGTGCGGCACGAAGACGTCCGGCCAGCCGAAGCGCAGGTCGGCGCCGATCGCCTCCCCGAAGCCGCCGGCGATAGAGCCGTTCTCGATCGACACGATCTTCATCCCCGCAGCGCGCTGGCGCGCGAGCCGCTCCGCGTCGAACGGCTTGAGCGAGCGCGCGTGCACCACCTCGCAGCCGCCGACCTCGCCGGCGACGGCAATCGCCTTGGCGAGCGCGTCGCCCGGCGCCCAGACCGCGAACTTCGCCCCGGCCGACGGCGGCGGCACCTCGAGCGAGGATGGCGCCGCGCCGCGCGGATAGCGGACCACCGTCGGCCCGCCGCGCTCCAGCGCCTCGCCGAGCGCGGCGGCGAGGTCGGGCGCGTCCTTCGGCTGCACGATCTCGAGGTTGGGCAGGCACCGGAGCATCGCGTAGTCGTAGAGCCCCTGGTGGGTCGCGCCGTCCGCGCCGACGATTCCCGCGCGGTCCACGCAGATTACCACCGGCAGCCGCGAGATGCACACGTCGTGCATCACCTGGTCGACCGCGCGCTGGAGGAAGGTCGAGTATACGGCCACGAACGGACGGAGCCCGCCGGCCGCGAGCCCCGCAGCGAAGGCGACGAGGTGGCCCTCGGCGATGCCGACGTCGAAGAACCGGTCCGGGAACTCGCGCGCGAAGCCGGCGAGCCCGGTGCCGTCGCGCATGCCCGCCGTGAGCGCCACCACCCGCTCGTCCTTGCGCGCCAGCTCCGAAAGCGCCGCGCCGAACTCCTCCGACCAGGTCTGCGGTCGCTCCCCCGGCGCGACCGGGGCGGCCGGCGAGACGCCGTGGTACTTCACCGGATCCTGCTCGGCCGGGGCGTATCCCTTGCCCTTGCGGGTCACGACGTGCACCACCACCGAGCGCGGCTCCGCCTTCGCCGCCGCCAGCGCGGACGCGAGCGCGGCCGGGTCGTGTCCGTCCACCGGGCCCAGGTAGTGGAGCCCGAACTGCTCGAACCAGAGGTCTCCGAGGACCATCGTCTTGAGGATGCGCTTCAGTCCGTGGACCGGCCGGTAGAGGAACGAGAGCCGCAGCGCCCGGCCCGCCGCCTTGACCGCGTTCTTCGCCCGGTTGTAGCGGACGCCGGAGGTGAGGCGCGCGAGGACGCGCGAAAGGCTGCCGACGGAGCGCGAGATGGACATCTCGTTGTCGTTCAGCACCACGATCAGCTTCTTCGTCTCGGCCGCGCAGTTGTTGAGCGCCTCGAACGAATGGCCGTTGGCCATCGACGCGTCGCCCACCACCGCCACCACGTGCTCGCTGCCGCCGCGGCGGTCGCGCGCGGCGGCGAGGCCGAGCGCCACCGAAAGTGCCGAGCCGGCGTGGCCCGAGACCGCCGCGTCCGCCGGGCTCTCCGCCGGATCCAGAAACGGCGAAAGCCCGCCAAGCGTCCGGATGGACCCGAACCTTCCGCCGCGGCCGGTCAGGATCTTCCACGCATACGCCTGGTGGCCAACGTCCCACACCACCCGGTCGCGCTCCGGGTCGAACGCCTCGGCGAGCGCCATCGAAAGCTCCACCGCGCCGAGCGAGGAGGCGAGATGTCCGCCGTTCCTCAGCACGGTCGCGATTATCTCCTCGCGGATCTCTCGCGCGGACCGCCTCACTGCGGAGTCCCCTTTCCGGCGGACGCCTTGCGCCGCAGCACCAGGAGCGTCGTCGCGTTCTGCCCGAAGGCCTCCTCGCGGTCGACCAGCTCGTAGTTGCGCTTGAGCGCCTCCCAGTACTCGATCTGGCGCTCCACCGGCCGCTCGTCGCACTTCGGCGGGTCGATGGCGAAGGCATAGCCCGAGAACGCGGCGATTTCGCAGGGAGCGGACGAGAGAAGCTCGCGCCAGCGCTCGTCGCTGAGCATCGAGAACGGTCCCATCTCCAGCCCCGCCGGCACCCTGCGCCCGGTCTCTACGGCGAGGTACAGGTCCTGGGTGAAGATTTCGCAGCCGCCCGGGTCGAGCGCCTCGATCCGCCGCGCCACGTCGCGGAGCTGCTTCAGCTCGAAGGCGCTCTTCTTGAGCGACCAGAAGCGGTCCTGCCCGTTCGTCGTCCACCGCTCCAAAAGCGGCGAGCCGAAGGTCGACGCCCACGCCAGCCCCAACACCAGCACCATCCGCAGGGTCTGCGTCCCCGCGTCGCCGCGCGCGAACTTTGCCGCGGCGAACGCCGCGACGATTCCCATCACCGGAACCTGGTAGTCCTCATAGGGGAACGGCGCGAGCATCTGCACCAGGAAGACCGCGGCAAATGAGACCAGGAGCAGCGGCGCAGCGGCGCACGGCGCCGCGGACTCATCGTTCTCCCCGCCGCCGACGCGGCCGGACGCCGCAAACGCCACCCCCATGCCGAGGATGACGAACACCGGCAGATACCAGCGCACCAGGCGCGAGACGCTGCCCACCGTCCAGACCGGGTCAAAGCCGCCGCGCGCGGCGTGGTAGCGCTGCGCGGCGACGAGTCCGGCGAAGGCGTCGGCGTCCAGGAGGAACGGACCGTAGACGAGCGCGAGGCCGCCGAAGCCGCCGACGCAGAATGCGGCGAGCTCGCGCCAGCGACGGGAGACGAGCAGCCAGGTGCCGGCCGTGCAGAGGAGGATGCCGAGCGAAATGCGCGTCCCCGCCGCCAGCGCGAGGCTCAGTCCAGCGCCGGTCCCGAAGGCGAGCGTGCGCGCCCACGAGCCACCGCCGGCGCGCGCCGGCAGGAACGAGAGGAAGAAGAAGCCGACCACCACGAAGAGCGATGCAAGCGCGTAGGTCTTGGGAATCGCGATATAGTAGAGGTGGTAGAGGTTGGAGCCGAGGAGCAGCGCCACCGTCAGCGCGGCGGCTGCTTTCCGCCCCCGAGGCGCGAGCCGCGCGGCGAGCGCACAGGCGAGCACGACCCCCGCGCACCCGAGCGAGAGCGTGAAGACTCGCGCGCCGAGGATACCGAAGCCCTTCCAGACCGCGGTGAAGGCGGAGTAGACGATCGGCATCAGCGGACCCTGGGTGTAGAAGAAGTCGCGGTAGAGCATCTTTCCCTCGGCGACCAGGTTCGCCGCGTAGAGATACCAGCCCTCGTCCTGGTTGAGCCCGCCCATCCAGACCGCCGCGAAGGACAGCACCGCCGCCGCGAACACCGCGAGCGCGGCAAACACAAAACCGCCCTTGAGGCCGCCGCCGTTGTTCACGCCGTCATCCATTCGCAGCCTCCTTCCCGTTGCCGTCGCCGACCTCGAGCGATGGCTCCGCGTCCATCCGCATCGCCGCCTCGCCGTCCACGCGGCGCCGCAGGCAGGCGAGACCGGCGATCATCGCGCCGTTGTCGCCGGTGTACTTCGGCAGCGCCGTCAGGATCGGCACCCCGGCCGCGCGGCACTCCTCCGCCAGCGTCTCGCGGATGCGCGAGTTGAGCGAAACGCCGCCGCCGAGCACGAACGCCGCGTAGCGCCTCCGCCGCAGCGCCGCGCGCACCCGCTCCGCGATTGCCACGGCGATCGCCTCCTGGTAGCTGGCGACGACGTGCGCTACGGCGTCTGACACCTCGTACCCGCCCCAGCCGCGCACCGGCGCGGCGGCGTCAAGCACCTCGGGATGTCCCTGCACGTATCGGAGCAGCGACGTCTTGAGCCCGGAGAAGGAGACGCACAGCTCCGCCGGCAGCCCGGAGAGCGCCGCCACGCCTTCGCGCGGCCGCCCCTTCGGAAACGGCACCAACGCGGCGCCGGGGTTCGCCTTGCGCCAGGCGGCGGCGATGCGGTCGATCTTGAGCCCGCCGGGATAGCCGAGGCCCAGGAGCTTCGCCGCCTTGTCGAACGCCTCGCCAGCGGCGTCGTCCAGCGTCTCGCCGATAGTCTCGTAGCGCCCGTACTCCGGCATGTCGACGAGCAGGGTATTCCCGCCCGACACCACCAGCCCGAGCGCGTGGCAGAGCTTGCGCGGGTCCGGCGCGGCGAAGGTGGCGTCCGCCGGCGAATCAAAGAGGAACGGGGAATGGAGATGCGCCTCGATGTGGTTGACGCCAACGAGCGACACGCCGAGCGAAAGCGCGAGCCCCTTCGCGAAGTTGACGCCCACGATGAGCGCCGGCGCGAGGCCGGGTCCGTAGGTGACCGCGACCGCGTCCACCTGGCCGCCGGCCGCGTCGAGCGCGGCACGCGCCACCTGGCCGATCTTCTCGACGTGGGCGCGCGAGGCGATCTCGGGCACGACTCCGCCGTACGGACTGTGCAGCGGGATCTGGGTGTAGACGACGTTGGAGAGGACCTCCCTCGCGTCCCTCACCACCGCCGCCGCGGTCTCGTCGCAGCTCGTCTCTATGCCAAGAACCGTCAACTTGCCGCTCCCCTTCCGCTACCAGAACTTCCACCAGGGGTTCTGCTTCGGCTTCACCCCACCGTCGCGGTAGAGCTCGCGCACGCTCTGGGTGCCGGCCGTCTCCGGATCGAGCACCGAGCTGCGCCCGCGGAACTCCAGCGCGTCCGGGAGCGACCAGAACTCGCTGCGCACGAACTGATCCTGGTTGAGGCGGTGCAGGACGAACACCTTGCCGTCCGCGCAGACGCTGATCTCCGGCTTGTCGATGCGGAGGATCGGGCCCAGGTCGGTGGTGCGCCACTGCCGTCCGTTCGAGTCCTTCGCCTTCAGAAAGACGTTCTCGCTGCGGCCGCGCGCCCAGTAGACGAGCGAGAACTCGCGCTGAAGCGACTTCCGATTGGCGAACATCTGCATCGCGGCGACGGCGCGAACGCCCTCGACCATGTCGAACACCCGCGGCTGCCCCTCGTAGCGCACGCCTGCGTGCACGAACACCGGCTTGGCCATGTAGCGGTTCGGCTCGCCGAGCGCAAAATGGTCCCCGATGAAGGTCTCGAGCTTCTGTCCCTCGCCCGTCTCCACCGCGAAGTCGGCCACGAACGCGCCCCTGGAGACCTTGGCGAGCTGCGACATGTCGCCGGTGCGGTAGACCTCGATGAAGAACCGATCGTTGACGTCGTACTCGGCCTTGACCACGCGGTTCGGGCCCTCATTGCCCCACACCCGCACCTTGCCGCCGATGCCGATCGTGTCGGGCGACGAGTTGACGATGTCCACCACCGCCCGTACGCGCTCGCCGACCACGTAGTCCGAGGCGTCCATCCTCAGGTCCACCGTGATCTCACTCATCGAAGCGGCCGCCGCGGACATGGCCGCCGCTGTCGCCTGCAATAGCACCGCAAGAATCGCCCTTCTCATCTCCCTCCTCCGTTTCCGACCTCGACCTCCAGCCCGTCGTACGCCGGCGCGGCGCAGGTCCCCGCAAGGCGCGAGAGCCATTCGACGTGCGAGAAGTCATGGCACATGTGGACGAAAAACGCCCTCTTCGGCGCGATGCGGTCGAGATACCCAAGCGCGCGTTTGAGGCTCAGGTGCGTCGGGTGCTCGCGCTCCCTGAGGCAGTTGAGCACCATCACGTCCACGTCCTTCACGCGCTCAAGCGTCGCGTCCGGAAGCTCGTGGCAGTCGCTGACATAGGCGATGCGGGCGCCGCCCTCGGAGAAGAGGTAGCCGCAGCAGGGGAAGCCGTGCTCGACCCTGAGCCGCTCGACGCGGACAGAGCCGACCGAGAACGCCTCGGCGGAGTCGAACTCGATCTGGGGACGGAAGAGACCATTCGCGCCGCCCTTCCCGCTGATGTACGGGAAGATCCGGTGCATCTGCTCGATCGTCTCCTCCATCGCGTAGCAGGGCATCGGCTTGCCGACGATGCGGTAGGGCAGCCCGCGGTAGAGCGGATCGCCTGGCTCGCACGGCACCTTCTCGCCGTTCAGCGTGTTGAAGCGGCGGAGGTCGTCGAAGCCGGCCACATGGTCCATGTGCGCGTGGGTGAGGACGACCGCGTCGACCTTGGAGACCCCCAGCTCCACGCACGCGAGCCGAAGCTCGGGCGGGGTGTCGACGAGGAACGCCGCGCCGTCCGCCGCAGTCACGTACGCACCGCAGCGCCTACGCCGGTCTCTTGGGTCCGCAGAGGTGCAGACGCGGCAGCCGCAGCCGATCTGCGGCACCCCGACCGACGTCCCCGTCCCTAAAAACCGGAAGGTCAACCCCTCAACCCCTTGAACCTCTCAGGCCTTCTTTTCCGGCATCTTCCCGGTGGTGAAGTACTGCTCCACCTCCTCCAGCGTCCGGCCCTTCGTCTCGGGCAGGAAGAACGCCGCGGTGATGAAGTAGATGACAGTAAAGCCCGCGAGCACGAAGAACACCGTGCCGTTGTCGTTCGTCGCCGCGCACCACTTCGGGAAGACGGTGGCGATACCGGCGGAGACGCCCTGGTTGATGATCATCGCGATCGCCATGCCGTTGGCGCGGATGCGCGTAGGCATGAGCTCCGTCAGGGCCAGCCACACGCAGACGCCGGGGCCGACCGCGTAGAAGCCGATGAACATGAAGAAGAACACCGTCGCGAGGACGCCCGTCACCATCGACGGCGCGACCCACGCCTTCGAGATGGCGAGGAAGATCGTCCCGACGCCGCAGAGGCCGACGATGATGCCGCCGGTGCCGAGCTTGAGGAGGAACTTGCGGCCCTTCTTGTCCACCAGTGCGCAGGCGACGACCGTCATCACGCAGTTCATGATCTTGATGGCGACGTCGGAAAGGTTAGCGAACGCGCCCTGCATGCCCGTCTTCTGGAAGATCGTCACCGTATAGTTGAGAACGGAATTGATGCCCGTCGTCTGGTTGCAGGCGAGAATCACGACCGCGAGAATAAAGGGAATTACGTACTTCTTCTGGAAGAGCGAGTCTGTCGCGGCGGCGTTTTTCGCCTTTTCCGCGGCGGCGGCCTCATCGGCGGCGATCATCTCGGCGAGGATTTCCTTGGCCTTCTCTTCACCGTTGTTGGCGGCGAGCGAGGCGAGCGCCTCGTCCTTGCGGCCCATCCGGTAGAGCCAGCGGGACGATTCCTTCAGCCTGAACGCGCCGAGGAAGAGGACGATGCCAGGAATGCACGAGAAGAGGAAGATCATCTGCCAGGCGCGGACCCAGGACGCGATCTGCACGGGCTCGACCCAGCCCTTGATCATCGCGAAGGTGACCTTCTTCATGTCGGCGATCTTCCTGCCGTCCTTGTCGAGTTTCGGCTTGGGCTGCCCCTGCTCATCCATTTCATAAACAGGAACGGTTTCCTTTTGGTCAGCCCAGACTGGCTTGCCGTTCTTGTCTACCTTCTGCACATACTCGATGATTCCGTTCTCGACCGCCTTGGGGTCAACCACCTTCTTTGCATCGCCGTAAAAACAGGTGATGACAAAGCCGATGACCGCGACGAACACAAGCCCGATAGTCAGGAGGAGTTGGAACATACCCGTTCCCTTGCCGCGCGAATCGGCGTCGAGACACTCGGCGAGATACATCGGGACGATCACTCCGAAAAGGCCAGCCGCCGCGCCCTGCATCGCGCGGCCGCCCACCATCATCCAGAAGTTGCCGCCTTCATAAAAGCCAGAGGCGCAAATGACTGGAATTGAAAGAAGGAACAGAAGCGCGGAGACGACGATCATTTTCTTGCGGCCGAACCATTCCGCGAGAAGCCCCGCGATCATCGACGAGGGGAGCGACCCCCAAAGCGCCATGCCGACGATCCAGCCGATTTCATCCTGATTGAATGTGGATGTCCGCTCGATGTACGGCAGCGCCGCAGCGATCACGCCGACGTCCACGCCGTAGAGAAGGCCGCCGAGGCCCGCCATTATGAGCAGGAACTTCGCATATCCCTTTACCGTCATTGTATTTCCTCCCATGGTTCGATGTCTTTTAACATCGGGTGTTGTTTATCTTTATCTGAAAGCAAAAAATCTCTTCCCGGCCACGGCCATTTGATGGCGAGAGCGGGGTCGTCAAAGCTAAGGCCTCGTTCGGCCTCATGGCAATATACGTTGTCGCACTTGTAGCTGAAGAGCGTGTTGTCTTCAAGCACCACGAACCCGTGGGCAAAACCTCGCGGAATGAAAAACTGCCGCCCGTTTTCGGCCGTAAGCTCGCAACTTACCGATTTACCGAATGTGGGAGAGCCTTTCCTGATGTCGACTGCGACATCCCAGACCGCTCCCCTCACAACACGCACAAGTTTCGCCTGCGCATGTTTGCCGCACTGCCAGTGGAGTCCGCGCAGGACGCCGCGCGACGAAAGGCTTTCGTTGTCCTGCACGAACTTCGCGACGATCCCGGCGCGGACGTACCGCTCCTCGTTGTAGGTCTCGGCGAAATAGCCGCGCGCGTCGCGGTGGAAGTCGGGGACGACCACCTTCACGTCGGGAATCTCCGTCGCCAGGACCTCCATCGCGTCACTTCCTCCCGCGGATGACCGGGATCTGCGCGGCGGCCACGGACTGGCCGAGCCGGCGCGCCTTCTCGTCCGGCATGAAGAGGTCGATCTTCTCCGCCCACTCCGGATAGACGTCGGCGAGGATCCGCTTCGCGGTCTCGAGGATGATCTCGCCGCCCAGCCCGGAGGTGACGCGCCCGAGGATCATCATGTTCTCGTAGTCGAAGAACTCGTTGTACCACGGCATCGCGTGGGCGAGGAAACGGCCAATCTCGAGGTAGACCTTGAGCGCCTTCGCGTCGCCCTTCTCCATCGCCGCCTGCACCACCTTGAGCCGCTCCGGGAGCTTCATCGTCTTCGGGAACTTGAAGCCGTACTTCTCGGCGAGCCAGTTGACCGCCTGCTGCGAGAACGCCATCGCGCCGACGCCGTAGTCGCCCGACCACTCGTCCTTCGGCGCGCACGGGTTGAAATCCACCGGCGCGAACGCGAGCTCGCAGATGCGGCCGGTCATCCGGCGCTTCGGGTCGACGTAGCCGACCGCCTCCGAGGAGCCCATCGCGACGCCGAGGATGCCGTTCTTGCCCATCGAGATCATGCCCGCGAGCGCCGTCACGTCGCCGTCGTTGTACACGGCGAACGGAACGCCCCAGTCCTTCTCGATGCGGTAGAACATGTTCTGCGCCTCCGGGAACTTGGCGGGATTCTTCTCCTTGACGGCGCGAAAGAGCGAAGCAAGCCCCATCTTCTGCCCGACCAGCACGCCGGCCGTAGAGCCGCCGATCGCATCGACGCGCGGCAGCGACGCCGCGGCCGCCTTGAGCCCGTCGGTCAGCTTGGAGTAGTGGTACTCGGGGTCGGCGTTGTTCCTGGGATCCCACGGGAACTCCTTGGAGAAGACGACCTTGCCGTTCTTGAGCGCGGAGATCTTGAAGTCGGACGCCCCGAGGTCGAACCCGATGCGGCAGCCGTCGGCCACCGTCTTCACCTGACGGAGCTTCTCGCAGGGATCCGGCATCTTCTTCTGCGGCACGACCACGGCCTCGACCGGCCGCCCGTAGATGGACGAGAAGAAGTCGAAGTCAAACGCGCGCGCACCCTTCTTGGTGTACGCCTTGGCAATGGGCTTCACCACCGCGTCAGGGCCGGAGAGGTAGAGCTTCCAGCCGCCGGCGGCCCAGAGCGCGAACTTGGCGATGCGCTCGACGACGTGCGAGACGAACTTCGCCGCCTCCGGATCGAGCCGCTTCGGCACCGGCAGGTCGTAGCGGAAGACCTTCCCCTCCTCGCGCTCCCACGCCACCGAGACGAGGTCCGCCGAGTCCTTCGACGCGATCCCGTCGTATACCTGCCAGAGCGCCGCCATCGGCGCGCAGAACCCGCCGCCGCAGTCGACGCAGCCCTTCTTACCGCATGCACATGCCATGTTGGATTCCTCCTTGACCTTTGTGGTTGAACAATATTGCGAATTATACCTTTAGTTCGCCTTCGGCGCAACTCTGTGCGGGCAGTTGGGGCAGCCGCCGCGGCAGGAGACGTCCTCGCCGGTCCAGCAGTAGGTGCAGAGCTTCTCGCGCGGCAGCCCGATCGCGGCGACGAGGTCGTCGACCGTCTGGAACTTGAGCGAGGTGAGGTTGAGCTTCTTGCGGATGTATTCCACCATCCCCTTGTACGGCTCGCCTTCGGGGTCGACGTACTTCGACACGTCCGCCCCCTCGCCCTCCTTCTCGCGGATGTAGCGCCGGGAGATGAGGTCGTACTCGCTCCTTGACCGCGAGAAGTTGATGAACCGGCACGGGAAGAGCAGCGGCGGGCAGGCGATGCGCACGTTCACCTCGCTGCAGCCCTCGGCGTAGAGGCGGTCGGCCTGCTTGCCGAGCTGGGTGCCGCGCACGATCGAGTCGTCGCAGAAGACGAGACGGCGGTTGCGGATGAGCCCCGGGATCGGGATGAGCTTCATCGAGGCGACGTGCTCGCGCTCGCGCTGCTCCGAGGGCATGAACGACCGCGCCCAGGTCGGCGTGTACTTCACGAACGGCCGCGAGTACTTCACCCCCTTCTCGTGCGCGTAGCCGAGCGCGTGGGAGGTGCCGGAGTCCGGGATGCCGCAGGCGACATCGGGCGCGAACTCGTCTCGCTTCGCGAGCGCCGAGCCGCAGCGGTAGCGGGCCATCTCCACGTTGCGCCCCTCGTAGGACGAGGCCGGGAAGCCGTAGTAGACCCAGAGGAAGGAGCAGATCGCCATCTCCCCGCCCGGCTCGACGAGAGTCTTCGCGCCCTCCGGCGTCAGCTCCGCCATCTCGCCGGGGCCGAGGTCACGCACGTACTCGTAGCCGAGGTTGAGGAGAGCGCACGACTCCTGGACCGCGATCATCGCCCCGTCCTTGCGCCCAATCACGACGGGAGTGCGCCCGTAGCGGTCGCGCACGGCGAAGAGCCGCCCGTCGCCGGACACGATCATCATCGAGCAGCTTCCGCGGATGCGGCTCTGCACGTACTTGACGCCCTCAACCAGGCTGTCCTTGGTGGCGATCAACGCCGAGACGACCTCGGTCGGCCCCACCATCTTGCTCGTCGTCGAGTACTGCAGCTGCACGCAGCTGGTGGCGAAGAGCTCCGCCTTGAGCTCCTCGATGTTCGCCAGGAGCCCCACCGTGACGATCGCGAAGGACCCGGTGCGGGTGAACATGACGAGCGGCTGCGGGTCGGTGTCGGAGATGACGCCAATCCCCACGCCGCCCTCGAACCGCACGACGTCGTGCTCGAACTTCGAGCGGAACGGCGCGTTCTGGATGTTGTGGATCGACCGCCTGAAGCCGTCCGGCCCCAGCACCGCCATTCCGCCGCGGTGCGTCCCCAGATGCGAATGATAGTCGGTCGCGTAGAAGAGATCGCCAACGCAGTCCCCCTTCGCAACCACCCCGCAGCATCCTCCCATCAGTCCCTCCTTTTCATGAAAAGTGTATTATACCATATCGCCCGCGGTTCCTACACCAGTTCGCCGAGGTAGCCCATCTCGGCGAGCAGGCGCTTGTTCTTCATCCAGCCGGGCTCCACCTTGACCCAGAGCTCCATCTCGGCCTTGACCCCGAAGAGCTCGCCCACCTCTCGCTCAGCGCACTTGCGCACGTACTTCACCGTCTCAGCCCTGCGGCCGATCACGATCGGCTTCTGCGACGGGCGGTTGACGAGGATCTCGACCGCGATCTGCCAGGTCCTGCGGCCGCCGCGCTCCGACTCGTCGATGCGCTTCACCACCACTCCGAGCTCGTGCGGCAGCTCCTGGTGCAGCTTCGCGAGGTACTTCTCGCGGATCGAGTCCGCGATCGCCAGCCGCCGCGGATAGTCGGTGACCGTGTCCTCGTCGAAGAGGAGCTCGCCCTCCTCGGCGAAGTCGAAGAGCGCGTCCAGGACGGATTTGGCGCCGCCGGGCGTGGAGGCGATGCACTTCACCCAGACCGGGGATAGGGTTTCACAGCTCATCTCCTCCCACGCGTCTCGGAACATCTGCTCGTAGAACGGCGCGCGGTCCGCCTTGTTGAGCACGAAGAGGACCTTCTCCGGACGCTCCCGCGCCACCCGCTGCATCCAGCCCACGTCCTCGAGCCGCGGCTCGTCGCCGGCGTCGAAGACGACGCACACGATGTCCACCCCCGCCGCGCTCCGCCGAGCCATGCGGTTCAGGAGCCGCCCGAGCTCGCCCTCGGCCTTGTGGAGGCCGGGCGTGTCCAGGAGCACCAGCTGCCCGCGCGCGTCGGAGACGACGCCGCGCACGGTGTTCCGGGTCGTCTGCTCGACCGGCGAGACGATCGACACCTTCTCGCCCACCAGGGCGTTCACGAGCGTCGACTTGCCGGCGTTCGTGCGCCCCACCACCCCGACTGTCGCAACCTTCGCCATCTCAGGGCACGGGGAAGCCGGCGACGAGCTTTGCCGCCTCGGCCTTGACCCGCGCCTGGACGGACTCGTCGGCGATGTTGTCCAGCACGTCGGCGATCCAGGTGCCGATCCTGATCATCTCCGGCTCCTTCATGCCGCGCGTGGTGGCCGACGCCGTGCCGACGCGGATGCCCGAGGTCTTGAATGGGCTTTCGGTGTCGAACGGGATCGTGTTCTTGTTCACGATGATGCCCGCCGCGTCGAGCGCCGCCGCCGCCTCCTTGCCGGTGATGCCCTTGGACTTCTTCACGTCCACGAGGAAGAGGTGGTTGTCGGTTCCGCCCGAGACGATCCGGTAGCCGCGGTCCTGCACCGTCTTGCACATCACCGCGCAGTTCTTGACCACCTGCTGGGCGTAGCCCTTCTTCGCCTCGCACATCCACTCGCGGAACACCACCGCCTTCGCCGCGATGATATTCTCCAGCGGACCGCCCTGCATGCCCGGGAACACCGCCGAGTCGAGCGCCTTCGCCCACTTCTCCTTGCAGAGCACCATGCCGCCGCGCGGGCCGCCCAGCGTCTTGTGCGTCGTCGTGGTCACGAAGTCAGCGTAGGGGACCGGCGACGGATGCGCGCCGCCGGCGACCAGCCCCGCGATGTGCGCCATGTCGACCATCATGATCGCGCCGCACTTGTCGCAGATCTCGCGGATGCGACTGAAGTCGATCGTGCGCGGATACGCCGACGCACCGGTCAGAAGTATCTTCGGCCGCACCTCCATCGCCTGGCGCTCCATCGCGTCGTAGTCCAGCATCTCCGTCTGCGGGTCGACCGTGTACGGCACGATGTTGTAGATCTTGCCCGAGAAGTTCACGCTCGAGCCGTGCGAGAGGTGGCCGCCCTGGTCGAGCGACATCGACATGATCGTGTCGCCGGGCTTGATCGTCGCGAAGTAGACCGCCATGTTCGCCGCCGAGCCGCAGTGCGGCTGCACGTTCGCGTGATCCGCCCCGAAGAGCGCGCAGGCGCGCCGCCGCGCGAGCTCCTCCGCCGCGTCGACCGGCAGGCACCCCGAGTACCAGCGCTTCCCCGGATACCCCTCGGCGTACTTGTTCATCAGCACCGATCCCGCCGCCTCGCGGCAGGCGCGCGAGGACGTGTTCTCGGAGGCGATCAGGTTGATCTCCGCGTCCTCCTGCCGCGTCTGCGCCTCGATCGCGGCGAACACCTCCGGGTCGTCGCGCATCAGCCCCGAGCAGTCGGAGAGGCGCTCGGCGCGCTCGAGCTTCCAGCGCCGGCGCGCGTGGCGCTCGTCCATATCCACCGGCGTCGCGACAAACGCTTTCACAATCTCCAGTGCATACACGGCGGACACCGTATCCGCCCCAAGACAGAGCACGTTCGCCCCGTTGTGCTGGCGCGTGAGCGTCGCCGCCTCGGTCGTCGCGCACATCGCCGCGCGCACGTTCTGGAAGCGGTTGGCCGCCATCGCCATGCCGATGCCCGAGCGACAGATCAGGACGCCGAAATCCACCGAGCCGGACGCCACCTCCTTCGCCACCGCCGCCGCGTAGTCGGGGTAGTCGCAGCTTTCACGCCCCTCCGGGCCCTTGTCGAACACCGATGCCGACGACGCAAGCTCCTTTGCAAGGAATGCCTTGAGCTCCACCCCGCCGTGATCCGAACCGATTGCGATCTTCATGTTGTCTATGGTCTCCTTCGTAAATTGGTGTATTATACCATATTTCGCAGTTCGGGGTTCGGAGGCCCTACGGCCAACGCATTAAAAACCGATTCTTCCCCTTCGGGGCCCCTGAATCGTTTTTTAACGCGTTGGAAGTGTTTCAGCAGTCCGCGCGCGCGAGTTCCCAGTGCAACACCGGGAGGTTTTGCCTTGAGCGATTGGCCTGTTGAGCGGGCTTCAGCTGGGGGTTGAAAAAATCAGGCGTTGGCTGTATGCTTTCTTGCAAAGCAAAAAAACGCAAGGAGGC
>SFPL01000059.1 GCA_004551905.1 Lentisphaeraceae bacterium | reverse complement strand
TGCCTCCTTGCGTTTTTTGTGTTTGCAAGAAAGCATACAGCCAACGCCTGATTTTTTCAACCCCCGGCTGAAGCCCGCTCAACAGGCCAACCACTCAAGGCAGAACCTCCCGGTATTGCACTGGAAACTCGCGCGCGCGGTTCTTGGTTCGTGATTCGTGGTGCGAGAATAAAGGGCAAAATGAAACATCTCCGCCTGCGTTGTCGCGACGGAGATGCAGCCGGCGCAAAGGAGCGCCGCCAACGCAAACGCCTTTTTTACCAGGCGTAGTGCGCGAACGCCTTGTTGGCCGCAGCCATCTTGTGCACGTCGTCGCGTTTCTTGATGACGTTGCCCTGGCCCTGGAAGGCGTCTACGAGCTCGACCGCGACGGCGGCCGGCATGCCCATGCCGTGGCGCGCGGACGCGAACTGGGTAGCCCAGCGCAGCGCGAGCGAAAGCTGGCGGTTCGCGGCGATCGGCACCGGCACCGGGTAGGTGGTGCCGCCGACGCGGCGGGTCTTCACCTCGACCTGGGGCTTCATGTTCTCGATCGCGGCGGCGACGACCTCGAGCGGGTCCACGAGCGCCTTCTCGTCCTTGACGAACTTGGAGGGATCCTCCTTCATCTTCTCGGCGACCTTGTCGATTGCGCCGTAGACGATGCGCTCGGCGACGGTCTTCTTGCCATCCTTCATGACCACGCGGATCATGTGGGCGACGAGCTCGGAGTTGTACTTCGGGTCGAGCGTGACGCGCTTGACTACTGCCTTGCCTCTGCGACTCATGGCTTACTTCTCCTCTTTCTTGGCCTTCTTCATTCCGTACTTCGAACGGCTGCGGTTGCGCCCGGCGACGCCAAGCGAGTCAAGCTTGCCGCGGATGATGTGGTAGCGCACGCCAGGGAGGTCCTTGACACGGCCGCCGCGGACCATCACCACGGAGTGCTCCTGCAGGTTGTGGCCCTCGCCCGGGATGTACGCGGTCACCTCGTAGCCGGAGGTGAGGCGAACGCGCGCCACCTTGCGGAGCGCGGAGTTAGGCTTCTTGGGCGTCATCGTCTTGACGACGAGGCAGACGCCACGGCGCTGGGGGCACGCCTTCAGCGCAGGCGATTTTGAGTGCTTTGCCAGGGGGCGGCGCCCCTTGCGGATCAGCTGGTTGATTGTCGGCATTTATCTTTTCCTTGGTTTAAAGTTTGTGTATTATATCAATTTTGACCTTCGGGTGTCAATTGCCACTCCTCAAGTTTCTTCTGCTGGGCGACCGGCTTGGTGTAGGCTTCGGTTTCGTCCGGAGCAGACTTCTTCGGCTCGCAGGCGCTGTCGAACTTCGGCAGCTTGCGCTGCGGCGCATCGGTCCTGAGGACTGCGGGCGCGCCAGTGCCGGTCGTCGCGTTCGCGCCGACCATCGCGGCCGCAGCCGCCTTCTCCTCCTCGCCGGCCGCCTCGCGGGCGTCCACCTGGGCGCGCGCTTCGGCGTCCACCTCGCCGAGCTTCGAGTGCCGGGCGGGGATGGGCTTGAGGAGCGGGTCGTCGGGACCGATCACCGTGCACTTCAGCGGCTCTTTGATGTACGCCTCGATGTCGGGGATCTGGCAGCTCTCGAACTCGTCGGCGAAGGAGATCGCAACTCCGGTCGAGCCGGCGCGGCCGGTACGGCCGATGCGGTGCACGTAGTCCTCGGCCTCGTATGGGAAGTCGAAGTTGACAACGTACTCGAGGCCCTTCACGTCCAGGCCGCGGCCGGCGACGTCGGTCGCCACCACCACCTTCACCTCGCCGTCGCGGAACTGGTCGAGCACCTTGAGGCGCTTGTTCTGGTTGACGTCGCCAGAAAGCATCTCCACCGAGACGCCGCGGATCTTCAGCGACTCGTAGACGTCATCCGTCGTCGACTTGCGGTTGCAGAACACGATCGTGCGCGCGTCGGGGTGGAGCGCGACGTGGTTGAAGAGCACCGTGAACTTGTCCTTCGCCTGGATCACGTAGACGACCTGCTTGACCGTGTCGGTGGCGTTCGTCTCGGACTCCACCTCGGCCTTGTAGGGCTCGTTCATCCAGTTCGTCGCCAGGCGCATCACCGTCTCGTCGAGCGTTGCCGAGTAGAGCATGGTGGTGCGGCGGTCCTTCGGCGGCAGGCTGCTCATGATCCTGCGCACGTCGGGGATGAAGCCCATGTCGAGCATCCGGTCGGCCTCGTCGATGACGAGTGTGTCGACGTGCGAGAGGTCGATGACGTGGCTGCGGACATAGTCGAGCAGGCGCCCGGGCGTCGCGACGAGCAGGTCGACCGGCGAGGCGAGCACTTCGCGCTTCTGGCGGTCATAGTCCATGCCGCCGTAGACGGCGAGAGACCTCAGGTCGCAGTACTTGCCGATCGCGTGCGCGTCCTTGCAGATCTGGATCACCAGCTCGCGCGTCGGCGCGATGACGAGCGCGCGCGGGGCGCCGCCCTTCTCGGCCCGGCGCTCGGGCGAGCGCAGGTAGCGGGTGAGGATCGCCACCAGGAACGCGGCGGTCTTGCCGGACCCGGTCTGCGCGCGGCCCGCGATGTCGCGGCCGGCGAGCGCCTGGTCGAGGGAAAGCGCCTGGATCTCGGTGCAGTACCTGAAGCCGAGGTCGGCGATGCCGTGCAGCACCTCGCCAGGAAGGTCGAAGTCCTGGAACCGCTTCTTGCCCTCCTGCGGCTCGACGGCGAAGGACGCAGGATCCCACTTGGCGTGCTCGGCGCGGAGCCGCTCAAGCTCCGCCGCCGAGATTTCGCCGCCCGGGCGCATCTCGCCGGCCGCGGTATTGACCACCTCCGGACGCTGCGAGCGCCCGCGGTCGCCGTGGCGGCCGCGGCCGCCTCGCCGCGAACCGCCGCGGTCGGAGCGCTCCTGGCGCTCGCCGCGCGGCTGACGGTCGGACGAACCGTGCGCCTGCTGGCGCTGCGACTGCTGCTGCCGCGGCTGCGTCTGGCCGGACTGCGCCTGGGCACCGCCCTTGCCGCCGCCGTGCTTGCGCCCGCCGCGGCGACGCTTCTTCTTCTGGGCGTCGCCGCCCTTGGCGGGCGGCTTGCCCTTGCCGCCGCCGGTGATTGCTGCGGCGATCTTCTTGAGGAAACCGAATGCCATCGCGATCAGCGCTTCGAGAACTGGAAGCGCTTGCGGGCACCGGGCTGGCCGGGCTTCTTGCGCTCCTTCATGCGGCTGTCGCGGGTCATGCAGCCCGCCTTCTTGAGAGCGGCGCGAGTCGACTCGTCGGCCGCGACGAGCGCACGGGCAAGCCCGTGGCGAATCGCGCCGGCCTGGCCGGCGATGCCGCCGCCCTTGGCGAACGCCACCACGTCAACCTTGGCCATGTCGTAGCCGGAGATCGCCACCGGCTGCTTGAGGTAGTCGCGCAACGCCTCGGAGGGGAGATACTCCTCGAGCGCGACGCCGTTAACCGTCCAGAGGCCCTTGCCCTCGACGAGGTTAACGCGCGCGGTGGCCGTCTTGCGGCGGCCGGTGCCAGCGGAAATTGCCTTCTTGTTAGCCATTTTGAAATTCCTTCAACGGGTTAGAGCTTGATTTCGACCGGCTTCTGCGCGGCATGAGTATGCTCCGCGCCGGCGAACACCTTCACGCGCGTCATCATCTTGCGCGCGATGTTGTTCTTGGGGAGCATGCCCCAGACCGCCTCCTTGATCATGCGGTCGGGATGCTTTGCGCGCATCTCTGCGGCGGTGAAGTGCTTCAGGCCGTCCCGGTAGCCGGAATAGCGCTGATAGTCCTTCTGCTGCTCCTTCTTGCCCGTGAGTTTCACGAGCGCGGCGTTGACGACCACGACGAACGCGCCGGCGTCGACCGACGGGTCGAACGTGGGCAGGTCCTTGGCGCGGAGCTTGTTGGCGATGACGACGGCGAGACGGCCAAGCGGCCTGTCCTTCGCGTCCACAATGAACCACTGGCGCTTGTCGCCCGGGTTCGGAGCACGGTAGCTCTTCTGCATTTTTCTTCTTTCCTTGTTTCTTGTGGCGGTTTTGTGCCCTTTGTCCGGGGTTTTGTGCGCCGTTTCCAGTCGCCGCCGGTTAGCCCCCGACGGCGAAATTGCGCGAAGTATACCAAAAACTGGCGCAGAAAGTCAATGACCCAGCCGTTCCAACAACGGGCCGATGAACTCCTCCGAGACCTCCATGCCGAGCGCAATCTCCGGCTTGTTGGCTCCGTGGAAGTCGCTGCCGGCCGACTTGATGAGCCCAAGCTCCAACGCGATGCGGGTAAAGCCGACGTTCTCGGCCGGCGAGTTGGACGAGTAGAGGCACTCGAGCCCGTCCAGCCCCGCCTCTTTGAGCCGCCTGAGCTCCGCCGCGGCCGCCGCGAAGTCCGATCCCTCGCGCTTCCAGCCGCGCCGCCAAAACCTCGGATGCGCCATCACCGCGACGCCGCCAGCCGCGTGGATCGCCGCGAACGAATCCTCCTGCCGCGGATGCCACCGCTCCTCGTAGCAGCGCGTCTCCGCCGGCGAATCCGGCAGCAGGTAGCGCTCGAAGCCCTCGGCGACGCTCTGGACGTAGCCGTGGTCCATGAGCCAGCGCGCGAAATGTGGACGCGCCAGCACTTCGCCGTGCGCGTAGGCGGCGATGTCGTCCTCCGCAATCTCGATCCCGATGCGCGTGAAGTTGGCGAGGATGCGCCGGTTGCGCTCGTTGCGGCCATCGAGGATGCGCCTTAGGAGCGCCTTCAACTCCGCGTTCGCGGGATCAACCCCAAGCCCGAGCAGGTGGAACTTGTCGAAGCCCGCGCCCGGCTCGATCGAAAGCTCCACCCCGGCGAAGAACCCCGACCCGCCTTCGGCCAGCAGCTCGCCGACGCCGTCGCAGTTGTCGTGGTCGGTGAGCGCCAGCGCCGCAAGGCCGACGCCGCGGGCGCGAGCGGCTAACTCGGCGGGCGGCAAGGTGCCGTCGCTCGCGGTTGAATGGCAGTGGAAGTCTACCCTCATCGACCCGTTCACCCCTTCACCGCGGCAGTCAGACGCCCCTTCCAGTCGTCCAGCATCGCCTGCGTCCTGCACTCCACGATCAGCCGCAGGTACGGCTCGGTGTTGGACTTCCTCACGCTCACCCATCCGTCCGCGAAATCGAGCCGCACACCGTCGATCCGGCTCTCGGACTCCACCGCCGCAAGCGACTCCGCCGCCGCGACCACCCTTGCGATCGCCGCGTCCTTGTCCGCGACTTCGAAGTTCATCTCGCCCGAGTTCGCGTAGCGCGAGACGATCGGACGCATCATCTCCGAGAAGCTGCGCCCCGCCGCCTTCGCGCGCGCGATTTCACCGAGCACCCGCGTCGCCGCGAGGACGCCCGAGTCGCAGCAGTGGAACTCGCGGAAGTAGTAGTGCCCGGCGAGCTCGCCGCCGCAGAGAGCGCCGGTCCGGCGCAGTGCGGGCTTCGCGAAGGCATGGCCGACCGGCACCATCACCGGCTCGAAGCCGTCCTCGCGCAGCGTCTCGGTCACGCCGCGGCTCGTGCGCACGTCGTGGATGATCTTTGGGAGTGTTTGAGTGTTTGGGTGTTTGGGTGTTTGAGTTGAGTGGGTTGCTCGTGTGGCGCTGGCGACGACGGGTATGAGGTAGTCGGGCTGGACGAATTCGCCGCGCTCGTCCACGAACATGGCGCGATCCGCGTCGCCGTCGAAGATGACTCCGCAGTCAAGCCCGCGCTCGCGCACGACCGCCGCGATCTGCGTCCTTGCCTCAGCCTTGAGCGGATTGGGGCTGTGCGCGGGAAACTTTCCGTCGACGGTTCCATTGATGATCTCCGCTCCGGGGAAAAGCTCGCCCGCGAGCAGCGCCGCCATCCCGTTCGAGCAGTCCACCGCGTACCGAAGCGAACTATACGGCGAAGACGCGGCCGCCTCGCGCTGCCAGCGGACGTAGCGCGGCAGCGCGTCCGCGACCTGAGACGTGCGCCCAGCTTTCTCTCCGTCTACCGCGCGGCTTTCGCCGACCATTTGCTCCACCTTGTCGAGCCCATCCGCGTAGCCGACCGGCAGCGCGCCGCCGCGCGAGACCTTGAGGCCGTTGTCCGAAGGCGGATTATGCGAGGCAGTCACCATTACCGAGCCGTCGTATCCGTCCTCAGCGGTGAAGAAGTATACCATCGGCGTCGTCGCGAGCCCCAAGTCCGCGACCTCCGCACCCGCCGCGGCCAGCCCGCCGACAAGCGCGTCCTTAACCGCCTCGCTGGTAGTCCGGCAGTCGCGCCCGACCAGCCAGCGCCCGCCGGCGACCACCCGCGGCAGCGCCGCGCCAACGCGGCGGACGAGGTCCAGATCGAAGTCGGCCCCGAAGGTGCCGCGCATGTCGTATGCCTTGAAGAAGTTCATCACATGGTGACGGTGCCCCCAGAAAAGGAAGCTTAGTCGGCGTCGCCCATGGTGACGCGCAGTACCTCGGAAAGCGAGGTGAGGCCGGAGCCGACCTTGAGCATGCCGTCCTCGCGCAGGGTGCGCATGCCGAGCTCGCGCGCGCGCTGGCGGAGAATCGTAGCCGGCGCGTGGTCGAAGATGAGCCGCTGCACGGTGTCGTCGACCTTGAAGATCTCGAAGATGCCCTTCCGGCCCTTGTAGCCGGTCTTGTGGCAACGGTCGCAGCCGGCGCCGTGGTACATGCGCTCCGGCATCTGCGTATTGGAGCCGGCCGAGAGGCCCTTGAGCATCTTGACCTCGCGATCGGACGGAGTGTACTCCTCCTTGCAGTTCTCGCAGATCGCGCGCACGAGGCGCTGCGCCATCGCCGCGCGGAGCGCCGAGGCGACGAGAAACGGCTTGACGCCGATGTCGAGGAGACGCGTCACTGCCGACGGCGCGTCGTTGGTGTGCAGGGTGGAGAACACCAGGTGGCCGGTGAGCGCCGCCTCCATCGCGATGTCGGCGGTCTCCTCGTCGCGGATCTCGCCGATCATCACGATGTTCGGCGCCTGGCGGAGGATGGAGCGGAGCGCGGCGGAGAAGTCGAGTCCGACGTCCTTGTTCACCTGCACCTGGTTGATGCCGCTCATCTGGTACTCGACCGGGTCCTCGACGGTGATGAGTTTCTTGTCTGGGGTGTTGATCTGGCCAAGGCAGGCGTAGAGCGTCGTCGTCTTGCCCGAGCCGGTCGGGCCGGTCACCAGCACCACGCCGTCCGGCAGCTTGATGAGCCGCTCGAAGGTGGTCTGGTCGTCGGAGAGGAAGCCGAGCTGCGGCAGGCCGAGCGAGAGGTTGGACTTGTCGAGGATTCGCATCACGATCGACTCGCCGTGGTTCGTCGGCACCGACGAAACGCGCAGGTCGAGGTCCTTTCCGCCGACGGTAATCTGGATGCGGCCGTCCTGAGGGATGCGCTTCTCGGAGATCTTCATCTTCGACATGATCTTGAAGCGCGAGATGAGCGCGCCCTGGAGGCGCTTCGGCGGCGAGTCCATCTTCCGGAGCGCGCCGTCGACGCGGTAGCGCACGCGGAACTCCTTCTCCATCGGCTCGATGTGGATGTCGGACGCCTTCATCTTGATCGCGTTGGTGATGATCAGCGTGGCGAGCTTGACGACCGGCGCGTCGTCGCCCGTCGCCTCCTCGAGGCCGCCCACTTCGTCGCGGGTGGAGACGGAGTCGACCCCCTGCGAGGCATAAAGCTTCTCCATCGCCGCCTTCACCTCGCCGATCGGCGAGAGCACCGCCTCGACGTCCTTGCCCTGGAGCACGTAGCGGAGCGAGTCGACGGCGTCGTAGCCCATCGGGTCGAGGAGCGCCACCGTCACCGAGCTTTCGCTGGCGACGACCGGCACCACGCCGTACTTCTTTGCTATCTCCTGCGGGAACTCCTTGACCAAGTCGGGGTTGATCGCGTCGGCGTCGATGTGGCAGTACTTGAGGCCGAACTGGTCGGCAATGGTGCCGAGCACGATGTCCTCGTCCACCGCGCCGCCCGCGACGAGGGCGTCGAGCGTCGTCTCGTTCTCGGCCTTCATCGACTCCCTGGCGGTGGCTACCTGGGCGTCGGTCAGGTACCCGCCCTCGGTCAGCAATTGCAGTACGTACTCGTCGTTGCTTGTCATTGTTGCGTATTATACCACAATTCGCGGTTCGTGGTTCGCGGAAGGTCAGCCCTGGCGGTCGGCGAACGACGCAAGCACCTCGCCGGTTGCGGGGCCGATGCCGTCGGCGGAGTCGAGGACGCCCTCAAGTTCCTTGCCCCGGGCCGGAAGCGGCTTGGCGCGGAAGCAGATGCGGTTGATGATGGAGTCGAAGCTCTCGACGCCGGAGATGATCTCGATCGCGATGCGCAGGTAGAGGCACTTGACCGGCGAGGTCTCGAGCCGCGGGAACCTGACCGCGTCCTTCTCGGTCGTCACCAGCGCGTCCGCGCCCATGTCGGCGGTGCGGTTGAGCGCGTAGAGCACCTCGGACGGCGCGTAGCGGTGGTGGTCGGCGTAGCGCTCGCACCAGACCACCTTCGAGCCGAGGTGGCGCAACGAGTTCTCGAACCCCTTCGGCGAGGCGATGCCGGATAGGGTGCAGACGGTCTTGCCGTCCAGCCAGGAAAGCGGGAACTCCTCGCGGCTCCAGACGTCCTTTAGCGACTTCGGCGTGTGGTTGCACTCGACGATCTCCGCCTTCGGGTTGAGTCGGCGGATCTCCTCGCGCACCTCGGATACGTCGCCGCGGCACTTGGTGAGGAAGATGATGTCGGCGCGCTTCAGGTGCCGCGCCGGCTCGCGCAGGATGCCGCGCGGCAGCATCCGCCCGTTGCCGAACGGGTTGGTGGAGTCCACGAGCAGCACCTCGATCGAGTGCTTGAGCCGCTTGTACTGGAAGCCGTCGTCGAGGATGATAGTGTCGCAGCCGAGGCGCTTGATGGCGTAGCGGCCGGCCTTGACGCGGTTGCGGTCGACAACCACCGCGACGCCGGGCAGGTTGGAGGCGAGCATGTAGGGCTCGTCGCCGCCGACTTGGGGGTCGAGCAGCACGCGGCGGCCGTCGGAGACGACGAGCGGAGGGTCGACGACTCCGGTGAGGATGCGCCGCCACCACGGCGCCTCCTTGCGCCGGTATCCGCGCGAGAGGATGGCCACCTTGCGGCCCTCGGCAGCGAGGGTGCGGGCGAAGATCTCGGTTACCGGGGTCTTGCCGGTGCCGCCGGCGGTTACATTGCCGATTGAGATGACCTGGATGCCGAGCGGGTTGGGGCGCAGCACGCCGATATGGTAGAGGAAGCCGCGGAGCGCAACGGCGGCGGCGAAGAGCGCGGCGAGGCAGGAGAGGAACATGAGGAGCACCCGGATGGAGAACGGCTGGTCGCGGTCGGCCCCCTTCTCCTGGATGATCTTCACGAGCACGCTTTCGAGGCGCTCGATTCCGCTCGGTCTGGGCTTGCGCATCGGTAGACCGGCCCCCCGCGTCAGTTGAAGATGCTGCGTCCGCTGTCGCCGAAAGCGCGCAGGATGAGCTGGAAGCCGAAGTTCCAGTCGTCGTCGTAGCGGGCGCCGTCCACGAGCCAGCACTCGTTCTCGTACTCGACGTAGAAGCGGAAGATGAGACAGTCGGTCATCAGGTCGATCGTCGCGCCTACTACGTCAAGCTCGTTCTCGTCGATGTCCCAGCGGATGAACGGCGAGTAGCGTAGCCAGTCGATCGGCTGGTGGACGAAGTTGAGTTCGGCGAGGTGGAAGAAGGCGCGGTTCATGGTATCGGCGCACATGTACGAGGGGTCGAACGGCGAGGAGGAGAAGTTCCACATCCGGTGGTCGCGGAGCATGTAGGAGAGCTTCCACTCGAAGTTCCTCGTCAGCTTGTGGTTGAGGGTGAAGTCGGCGAGCGCCACCTTGTTCTCGTCGGAGTCGTACTCGGCGCGCGCGGCGAGGCGGACGTCCTGGACCGGAGTCCACCTCACCCTCGCGCCCGGCACGACGGTCGGGTCGCCCTCGCCGTAGTTTGGCTTGCCGTTGATCGCGAGGCGGTGCCAGGCGTCGTCGAGGCCCCAGGGCGCGTGCAGGTAGTCGGCGCTGTTGAACTGCACCGCGGCGTAGACGTCGACGTCGAGCGCGGTGCGGAGACGTCCCTTGTCGTCCGCCACGCTCCAGGCGTTGCGCAGGCCGGGGGTGACGCCGTAGTACTCGTAGGGCAGGTTGCGGGCGCGACCGGCGAACTGGTCCTCCCAGGTGCGCGAGGCATCGAGCGAGTCGAAGACGTAGGCGCGGGCTGCGCAGGAGTCGCCGGAGATGTGGGCCTGCTGGGCGAGGACGTCGAAATACGGCTCCACGAGGTGGCGCCAGCGGTCGTTCACCCATGCCTCGCCGCGCGCGGCGAAGGTGATGCCCTCCTCGACGATCGAACGCGAGAACCACTTGCCGGTGGAGCCGGCCTCCGACCAGCCGTCGAGGCAGGAGTAGCCGGCCTTGTCGTAGAAGGTGCCGCGCCAGGCGAGGCGGGGCACGGCGGAAAGGACGTCGAAGAGCCTGAACGGCGCGGTGAGGCGGTGGTAGGTGTCGATGCGGAGCGACTCGTAGTCGGCCCACGACCCCGGGCTGTACCGGTACGCCGGTTGCGTGGCGAATGTGCTCTCGGCGTTGCGGCGGCGCAGGTAGCCGATGCGGCTCGACGACTCGTAGTTCACGGGCAGGAGCGGCACCGGGAGCGGGTTGACGTCGAAGTATATCTCGGGCAGGCGCTCGGTAGCGCCGTAGAAGTTCTCGAGGCGGCCGTCGGCCTCGGCGCCGAAGGAGAACTGGTTCTCGATGTGCTCCCAGAACACGCCGCTAGTGTCGTAGCTGCGGAATTGGTTCTTGATGTTGAAGAGCGAGTCGCGGAAGTAGTCGCTACGGAAGTAGGCGTCGGAGTAGAGCGAGCCGCGGAGCGTCACCGTGTCGCGCTCGGTCGGCTCCCAGCGGTGCTGCGCCTCGAAGCCGTAGCGATCTCGCCCGACCGAGCCGCCGCCCCAGTTGGAGTAGGTGGTGCCGTAGCCGTAGCGCTTGTCGACGTCGCGATCAAACCCGTAGTAGGTCTTGAAGCTGCCGGTGCCGAACTGGCCAAGGCCCCACTCCACGTCCTCGCCGATCGCCACCCCCAGCTTGTATCGGAGGTCCAGCCGCGTCGCCGCGCCGAGCCACCAGTTCTCGTTGTCGTGCGCCTCGTCGCCGAGCAGGTGGTAGCGGTACTTCGTCATCAGGTACGCGCCCCAGCGGCCGGTGTAGCCGGGCATCCAGCTGAAGCCGCACTTGGTGTCGAGCGGATACCAGGCGTAGGGCAGCCATAAGACCGGCACCTCGAACAGCCGCAGCCACACGCCGCGCAGGACCACGTAGTCGTGGGGACGGTACTCCACCTCGCCCTCGGCGCACCAGTGGGTGTGGCCTGGCGCGTTGGTGCAGGTGGTGGCGACCGTGGGGGCGTTGAGGAGGACGAGCCCGTCGGAGTCGCGCTCCAACTTCTGGGAGCGGAGGGAGATCACCCCCTCGGTCACCGTGACGTTGCCGGTGGCGACGGCCGCCTTGGTGACGTTGTCGACGGCGATGCAGTCCGCCTTGATGTCGAGCGTCCCGGCATCCATGGCGGCGGCGAGTATCAGCGCGATGACCATGTTCCTCCTATGACTGGGAGTAGACCACCTTGCCGGTGGCGGCGTCGAGCACCGCGAACGACTCGGGGTGGCGGTGGAGTTCGGAGACGAAGGTGAGGCAGGTGTTGAAGTCCTTCTGCAGCTGGGCGAGGATCTGGCTGTCCTCGGTGCGGAGGCGCTGCATCACCTGCGGCGCGATGACAATCTTCGGCTCGAACGGCTTCTTGTTCTGCTCCGCCTTCCTCAGGAGTGTCGTCAGCGTGCGCTGGATCTCCACCGAGACGGCCATCGGGGACTTCACGAGCCCGCTGCCCTGGCAGTAGGGGCACCTGGAGGTGAGCTGCGAGAGGATGGAGCTGTCCTGGCGCTGGCGCGACATCTCGAGCAGCCCCAGTTCGCTGATCTCGAGCACGTTGGTGCGCGCACGGTCCCGCTTGAGCGCCTCCTTGAGCCGGCGCACCACTTCGCGCTGGTGCTTGCGGCTCTTCATGTCGATGAGGTCGAGCACCACCAGCCCGCCGATGTTCCGCAGCCTGAGCTGCCGCGCCACCTCGTCCACCGCCTCGAGGTTCACCTCGCGGATGGCGTCCTCCTGGTTGCCGTTGCCCTTGTAGTGGCCGGTGTTCACGTCCACCGCCACCAGCGCCTCGGTCTCGTCGATGACCAGGTAGCCGCCGGACTTCAGCGCCACCTTGCGCGCGAACGCGTCGGTAAGCTGGCGCTCGATGCCGTAGTGGTCGAAGATGCCGGCGTTGCCGTCGTAGCGGCGGATCTTGGACTTCGCCCGGCGCGAGATCTGGCCGGTGAGCTCGCGCATCGCCTCGTAGCTCGCCTCGTCGTCGATGACGATAGAGTCGATGTCCTCGGTGAGCCAGTCGCGCACCACGCGCTCGCAGAGGTCCGGCTCCTGGAAGATACAGCACGGCGTGCGCAGGTTCTTGGTGTTGGCCTGCATCTCGTTCCAGACTGAGAGAAGCCCCCTCAGGTCGCGCGCGAACGCCCGCGCGCTCGCTCCCGCGCCGACGGTGCGGACGACGAGGCCGACGTTGTCGGGGAGCGGCAGCTTGTCGAGGATCTTCTTCAGCCGCTTGCGCTCGGCGCCGTCGGAGATCTTCTTGGAGACGCCGCGGATCTTCTCGCCAGGCATCATCACCAGGTAGCGGCCGGGAATGGAGAGGTTGGCGGTGACGCGCGGTCCCTTGGTGGAAATCGGCCCCTTGGTGACCTGGACGATGATCTCCGACCCGGGCGGGAAGCGCTTGGCGATCTCCTCGTCGGAGAGGCGGTTGGACTTCTTGCCGCCGCGGCGATGCTCGGAGCGGGACTTGTCGTCGTCATCATCGAGGATCGAGTCCGCGTCGCTCGTCATGTCCCAGTAGTGGAGGAAGGCGTTCTTCTTCAGCCCGATGTCGACGAACGCGGCCTGGAGATCGTTCTCGAGGTTCTGCACCCTGCCCTTGAAGACGCTGCCGACAAGCCGCTCCTCCTCGGGATGCTCGACCATGTACTCCTCAAGGCGGCCGTTCTCTATGACGGCGACGCGGGTTTCAAGCTTTTCAACATTGACGATAATCTCGCGCTTCATTTTGGAGCGCTTGAGCCAGCCGAACATATTCATTTCTTGCCTGTTCCATTTAAGAGTTTAAAATCTGCTTTTCCGCGCGACAGCTCGCGCATAGTGCGTATTATACCATAATTTCGTGGTTCATTGGCGCTGGAAGAGTTACCAGCGGTCGCGGCGGCGGCCGTAGCCGCTGCGGTCGTAAGCGGGCAGCGGGGCGCTGAAGCGGCGGTATGCGACGAGGTCGCGGGGGATCTCCTTGAGGAAGACCGACTCGTCCACCGGGAACATGCCGCCGTCGGCGGTGTGGCGGATAGTCGGGGAGAAGAGGTGGAGCTCGTCCTTCGCCCGGGTGACGACCACGTAGAAGAGCCGCCGCTCCTCGTCGGCGCGGGACTCCTCCTCGGCCTTGGCGGACGGGAACAGACCCGCCGAGAGCCACGGCACGATCACCACCGGCCACTCCATCCCCTTCGCCTGGTGGATGGTGGAAAGCGTCATCTTGTCGGCGTCGGAGTCGTTGCGCCGGTCGTCGAGGTTGGTGAGGAGCGCGACGTCCTGCAGAAAGCCCTCAAGCCGCGCGCGGCCGCCGTCGCCGTCGCCGCCGGCGATCTGGCCGGCAAGCTCGACGAGGTCCTCGAGCCGATCCTCGGCCTCGCGGTCCTCGTACTCGCGATGCAGATGGTCCTCGTAGAAGAGGTCGCAGAAGTCCTCGATTATCTCGCCGACCGAATCCTCGGCCAGGTGGTCGTATGCGGCCTCGAAGCACTTGGCGAGCACCGGCCAGAGCGGCTTCGCCTTCGCTCCGAGCAGCGCGCCGAGCGCGTCGCGGTCCTCGCGGCGCGAGCCGTCGAACCGCCGCGCGAGCCGCTCCCACATCTTCGCGGAGCCCTTCTCGCCCACGCCGGGGAGAAGCGTCACGAAGCGCAGGAAGGACAGCTCGTCGCCTGGGTCGACGACAAGCCGCAGGTAGGCGAGGACATCCTTCACGTGCACCTGCTCGAAGACGCCGACGCCGGAGGTGATGCGGAACGGCATCCCCGCGCGCGCGAGCGACATCTGGACATCGATGGAGTGGAAATGGCTGCGGTAGAGAACGGCCATGTCGCCGTAGCGGTAGCCGAGTCCGCGCAGGCGGTCGGCGAGCTGCACGATCTCCAGCGCCTGGGCGTGCGAATCGTAGATGCGATAGACTCGCGGCAGATCGCCGGAACCGCCGCGCCGCGCCCTGAGCCGCTTCTCGAACTGCCGCGGCGCGTCCTTCATCACAGCATTTGCGACGTCAAGGATGCTCGGCACCGAGCGATAGTTCTCCTCGAGCTTGACGATGCGGCAGCCCGACCAGCGCCGCGGGAAGTCGAGGATGTTCTCGATGCGCGCGCCGCGCCAGGTGTAGATGCACTGGAAATCGTCGCCGACAGCGAGGATGTTGCGGTGCTTCGCCGCGAGGATGTCGGTGAACTCGGCCTGGATGCCGTTGGTGTCCTGGTACTCGTCCACGAGGACATGGAGGAAGTGCTCCTGCAGCATCTCCCGCACCCCGTCGCACTTCTTCAGCAGCTTGAGCCCGTTCACCATGAGGTCGTCGAAGTCCATCGACCCGAGCTCCTGCTTGCGCGCGACGTAGTGCGCTGCCAGCGCCTCGATCGCCTCGGGGTCGACGTCCGGGGTCTTGGTCATCCAGCGCGAGGCGGCCATGGCGACTGGTATCCCCTCGTTCGCCGCCTCGGAGATGATCTTCGCCACCACCTCCTTCTTCGCGAAGTCCTTGGGGTTGGGGACCTTGGCCTTGATGATGTCGCCGATGAGCTTCTTCTGGTCGTCCTCGTCGAGGATCTTGAAGTCCGGCCGCCAGCCGAGCGGCTCGCCGTAGCGCCTCAGGAGCCGGGCGCAGACGGAGTGGAAGGTACCGCTCCAGATCGAGCGCACGGCTTCCCCGACCAGTGCCTCGGCGCGCTCGCGCATCTCGCGCGCGGCGCGGTTGGTGAAGGTGAGCAGGAGGATCCGCGACGGGTCGACGCCGCGCTCGACGAGATACGCCACGCGATGGACGAGCGTTCTGGTCTTGCCGGTGCCGGCGGCGGCAAGCACCAGCAGGGGTCCGTCCCCCGCCGTCGCCGCCGCCAGCTGCTCGGGATTGAGGAGCCTGGAGAAGTCAGTCATCAGACCGACAGCTGCGAGGAGTCGCCCTTGAGCTCGCTGTCGGACTTGAATCCCATCCGCGCGAGGCCGACCGGCGTAATCTCCACCGGACGCGCGTCCTTCCACGCCCCGCGGGTGAAGTCGGGGATGTCCTGGGAGGACGAGCGGCTGCGCACGGACTTCTCGGAGAGCTCGCAGATCGAACACCAGGTGGCGAGATCGTAGACGTTCATGTCCGGCGGCAGCCCGTTTTGCAGGCAGTACGCCAGGCGCAGGATCATCAGGAAGTCCATCCCGCCGTGGCCGCCGACGATCTTGGCGAACTCGCCGGCCTCCTTCCAGAGCGGGTGCATGTGCTCCTCGCGCAGCTTTGCCGCCGCCGCGTCGGAGAACCACTCGTGGGCGCCGGCGCCTGGCTTCTTGGAGAACGCAACCTGGTAGGGGTAGTCCTTGAGGATGCCGCGCGTTCCCGAGACGAGGTTGATGCGCGAGTACGGCCGCGGCGACGCGACGTCGTGCTGGATCATGATCGACTTGCCGTTAACCGTCTTGACGAGGGTCGTGTTCATGTCGCCCATCTCTGGATTGAGGCCGGCCTTCCAGGTGCCGGGGAACTCGACGCCGGCGTAGTCGCGGAAGCCGACGGCCTGGCTTTCGAGCGAGACGAGGTAGTCGAGGCGGTCGCCGCGGTTGACGTCGAAGTACCAGCAGACCGGACCGAGGCCGTGGGTGGGGTACTGGTTGCCCTTGTGGACGTTGTTCCACTTGAGCCGCCAGTAGTCCATGTAGCCGCTCACGCCGTAGCCGACCTTGTTGACGTTCGGATCCTGGTAGCAGCACTCGCGCAAGTCGTGGATGTACGCACACTCGGCGTGCTTGAGCTCGCCGAAGAGCCCCTTGCGCGCCATGTTGAGCGTCAGCATCTCGATCTCGCCGTAGCAGCAGTTCTCGAGCTGGATGCAGTGGCGGCGGGTGCGCTCGCTCGTCTCCACGAGCTGCCAGCACTCCTCGACGGTGAAGGCGCTTGGCACTTCCGTCGCAACGTGCTTGCCGTGCTCCATCGCGTAGAGCGCGATCGGCACGTGCAGCTGCCACGGGGTCGCGCTGTAGACGAGATCGACCTCGTCATCCTCGCAGAGGCGCTTGTAGCCCTCCTCGCCGCTAAAGGTCTTGGGCGCGGGACGGTGGCCGTTCTCCCGCAGCCACTTCTGCTGCTGCTCGACACGCTCGGGGTGCTTGTCGCAGAGCGCCGTAACCTCGACGCCTGGGATCATCGCCAGGATGTGCAGCGCGCCGGGACCGCGCATGCCGAGACCAATCACGCCCACCCTGAGCTTCTCGAGCGGACGGTCTGCCCAGCCCATCATCGACCCGCCCGGCGTCAGCCGGAAACCGTCGCTCATGCATCCTGCGGCAGCCGCGGTGATGCCCATCCAGGTCGTGCCCTTAAGGAAGTCCCTCCGTGTCTTGTTCATGTCTCTATAATCTCCTTTCGGTTGATGTGTCACCTTAACACCAGTATGCCGCCCTGCTTCGGGCCGACGAGCCAGATGCGGAACGTGCCTTCTGTTTTTTCGTACGAGACAAGCCAGCCGAGAATGCGGTTAAGACTCGCATCTCCGCGATACTGCTTTGTCAGAAACTTCGGATCGATCTTCTCCTTCGGCACGAAGTTGACGCGACTCGAGAAATCGGTCGTGCCGTCCGCAAACGCCTTGAAGCCCTCGGCGATCTTGCTCGTCGCGCAAATAAGCTGCGGCACTGGCTTGCTGGGCGCGTCCTGACTTCCTCTTGCGCCAATTGCGCAATCGCCAAACGATTCCGGCGCGGGAACGTTCCAGTAGAACTTCGCTCGCGGCGAGCAGCCATAGAACGCCCACTGCTTAACCGTATCAACTGGCGAGTTGAATGTAAAGGAACTGACGGAGTTGCAGTTGCCGAAGAGCATCTCGGGGATCGTCTCGGACGGCGAGTCGATGACGAAGTCGCCGCGCAAGCTCGCCTGCATGTAGAAAAGCCTTGCTGAAAGCGGGAAAGCGAGCGTCGTCGGATAGAAATTGGTCAGCGAGCTTCCGTTAAACGCCCTCACCCCGATCGATTGCACCTTGGGCGCGACAAACCGCCGCGCGGCTTGGAATGCTTCCACACCGACCGTCTCGAGGTTCGGAAACACCTCCTCTGGCAAAATGCGCGAGACGCCCGAACCGTAGAACGCCTTGTCTCCAATCTCCAGGAGATCCTCGCAGACAAGTTGGACGCTTCCAAGCCGGGTTTTCCCTTCAAAAACATTGGCCCCGAGCCGCGTCAGCCGAAAGCCAGTGTCCTGCTGAAGCGTCGAAAGGTCGACTGTCTTGTCCAGCTCCTCTAACTGTCCGACGGAACTCATGAGGGATGACGACAGCGTCACGCCGTCCTCGCCGTCCGATACTATCGCGGCGAAATGCCAGACCGAGTTGGAAATCGCCACGAGATTGCCGGTCGAATCGATCTCCGCCTCCCACGGCATGAGGATGAAACCATCGATCTGACGGTGTGCGTCCGCCGTAAATGTGATTTTAGGCGAATAGGGGTCCACCCCGTCTGGGAGATCGCCCAACCAGCGGTAGAATGTGTAGCCCTCCTCCATCGCCACCGACAGCGTCACCGTCTCGCCCTGCTCGTACTTGCCCGCTCCCGTCACGGTTCCGTGCGGGACGGACGCGCGAACCGTAAACGTGCCGCGGATGTCCGTATCGGGCGTCAGCGTCTCCGTGCAGCTCTCGACCGCGCCAAGTGTCGCACCGTCCTTGAATCTCGCATTGTCGACGGCGCTATTAATAGTCGCCTCCGCCGACGAGAGCTCCTTCGAATAGACGCGGATCGTCTGGAATGTACAGGCGGCGGGATAACGCTCCGAACAACCCGCGAGGACAACGCCGACGCCATCGGGATAGACGACGCCTTCATTACCCCAGCCCCCGCCAGTGACCCGCATCGAAGACGGCACTACACCGTCAATCAGGATATTATTGGCGCGACTTCCAGTATAGCAGAGCGCGACGGTATGATAACTGCTGAATGTCGACCCAGCGTCAAAAGTCTGCGAGTTACCATCATTTTGCGATGTGTACATACTCTGTCCATATGGAGCGAACACGCGACTGGATTTCCCGTAAATCTCGAGCCCCGTTCCGCTCACCGACCGACATTCCCACGTCACACTGCCCTGAGCATTGAACGTAGCTGCGGCATCGTCCTCCGACAGCGCTCCATAGACGGTCTTGTCCTTTACAAAGCCAACCGACGTCTCGTTGATCGTCGCGCCGAAAAGATTAATCGGACGTTTCGCAACCAGGTCAATCCATTGACTCGTCTCGTCCGCGTGCACCCCAGTCGCGACATTGTCGATGCCGTCCCAAATGGCAATAAGACCGTCTTTCACGACGCTTCGCGCCTCGACGCCCTGGAGCATGAAGTAACGGAGGTACTTCGGCCCGTCCGCCTCGCCCCACCCGGACGGAAAAGGCACGACTATCGACGTCTCACTCGCAAGAATCGCACGGACGTTCTCCACATGTTCCCACGCAGTGAGATCGTCCCCTCCGTCCGTCTCGCCATACGCGCAGAAAAGCGTGTCGTGTATGTCCGCAGGAGAAAAAGAAAGGGCGGCTGAAACGGGCTTGCCCTCGCCATCCGTGTTAATCGCGTCAACGGAAACCTCGCGCCCATGGATGCCGTAACCGCGTTCCCAGCAGTGGATCGAACAATGAATGGGCTCCGGATTCGCCTCGCCGTAGAAACGCACTTTGTCAACATCGGCATTGTACTTCATCTCCCACGCTTCGAGTGAACGGTTGTAGATGCGGATGGCGCCGATCGAACAGGCACCGTCCGCATTTACGCCCGGAGGACTCTTTCCCCCGATCTGGATCTTCGTCTCGCCGCAAGTCCACCAGGTATTGCCTAGATTCCCCACCACGGTCCCGTTGACTGCCGCGCGGTCACGATGTCGGTAATTGTCGGTTATGTCCGTGTTATAGGCGATTGAATATGTCGCAAGCTCCGCGCCCTTATGAGCAATTGTAGGATTGGGTCCCTTACCCGACAGAATCAAAGTCGTGCCGTAGTAGCAAATGAAGGCCCTGGATGCCCCCGTCCCCGTAAAGACGTAGCAATTGGAGTTTCCGTCATTCGCGAAAACGCCTTCGATCGTGACGCTGGACGACGTATCGCCGAGCACGGCCGTTGACGACTGCGCATCCAATTCGCCGTAGGAGTCTGCGCCTTTCGCAAAGGCATACACCTTGTTGCCGACCGTGGCATTGGTCAGCGCAAACGTATAGCCTTTAACGAGATCAACCCACTCTGAAGTCGAAGTGGCGCCCACGGCGTCCCAATGGGCGACATGACCATCCGTCAGGTAGTCGCCTGTCGCGGCCGGATCCGCAACTTTCACGCGGTCATATTCGAACGCACGCGCGAAACGATTCTCCTCGCCCCATTCTTTCGGATAGGGAACCTTCACCGTACCTCCGGCGGCCGCCACAACACCCGTCGAGCAAAACGGCCAGTCCGCGATGTTCTCGCCGTAGTCCGTGTCACCCACCGCGACATAGACGATGCGGTAGGTGTTGTCCTGAATCCCGTTCACGTAAACGCTAAAGCCGTCATCGCCCGCCGATCGGATTGCCACCTCGCCGAACGCGACACTTACGCCGCAGATTGCGGCAAAAAGACAAGAGCAGACCTTACGCCATGTGCTCATAGTGTTGCCCTTTCTAAGGACTTACTCCGCCGCGGCGCGGATCGCCTCGTGCGCCTTCTTCATCGCCGCGGGGTCGAACTTGAGCACCTTGCGGTCGTAAGTCATGATGCCGTTGATTTCGCCCTCGACGTCGGTCGTCTGGGTGTAGACCGCGCCGCCGAGCCCCTTCTTCGCAAGCCTGGCCACGTGGGCGGAAAGGTCGACGTACTTCTGCTGCAGCGCGACGCGGTTGGTGTCGCCGCCGGTGTCGCCGTAGCCCCAGGCGTCTTCGGTCCAGAGATGCCCGGCCACGCGGCAGCCGATGCCTCCGTACTCGCCGAGGAAGCTGACGCGGCCAGGGTTCGTCGCATGCATCGACGGACGAAAGTTGTAGTCATGGCGGTCCACCGAGTCGCACGAGACCGGTTCGCCCTCGGCCGGGAACTTCCCCCATGACCGGTCCTTCGCGTCGTGGCCCTTGTCGCCGCCCTCGAAGTCGCGCCAGCCGCTCGGACCGTTCACGAGCCGGTGCGACGGATCGTACTGCCGCGTCCACCTGAGCGTGTCGGCGGTGAGCACGTCGCACGGCTGCGTCCAGCTCTCGTTGTAGGGAATCCACATCACGATCGAGGGGACGGCCATCAGCTCGTCCATAACCCCCTTCCACTCGCGGCGCACCGAACCGTACGCGGTGTTCGCGTGGGCGAAGCTGAAGAGCTTGGTGCCGTCGCCGGAGGGCATGTCCTGCAGGACGAGGATGCCCAACTTGTCGCAGAGCCAGTAGTACCTGAGCGGCTCGACCTTGATGTGCTTGCGCATCATGTTGTAGCCACAGCGCTTGAGCGTCTTGATGTCGAACTCCATCGCCTCGTCGGAAGGCGGCGTGAGCAGGCCGTCCGGCCACCAGCCCTGGTCAAGCGTGCCGATGATGAAGTACGGCTGGTTGTTGAGGAAGAACCTGAGCACGCCGTTCTTATCCTTCGCCTTCGTGAACTTGCGCATCGCGAAATAGCCATCGACGCGATCCTCGCCGCACTGCGCGGCAAAGCGGTAGAGGTTGGGCTCCTCCGGGCTCCAGAGCCTGAAGCCCTTGGGCATCGCAATCTCGAAACGGCGTCCGCCGCGCCCCTTGCCGCGGGCGACGACCTTACCGTCCGAGTCCTTCACCTCGACCTTGACCTCGGCGCGCGGCTCCTCGCCGTTCACCTCGAAGACAAAGCCGACCTTGCCCGAGTCGATGTCGGGGATGGCGTTGAAGCGCTCGATCCAGGTCTCGGGCACGGACTCCATCCACACGCTCTTCCAGATGCCCGAGACGCGCGTATAGAAGCAGCCCTTCGGCTCCAGCGCCTGCTTGCCGAGCGAATTGACGAAGCCCTCGGTCGGATCCCACACCCTGACGAGCAGGTCGTTCGACCCCTTCCGCACCAGGTCGGTGACATCGTAGGAGAAGCCGGTCTGCGCACCCTCGTGGGGAATTCCGGCCTCGACGCCGTTCACGAACACCTGCGCGCGGAAGTCAACGCCGTCGAAGCGAAGGATCAGCCGGCGGCCGGCGACGGGCTCGGCGTCGAAAGTGCGGCGGTACTCGATCATCTCGCCGGTGGCGGTAAGCCGCCCGACGCCGGAAAGCGCGGACTCGATCGGGAACGGGACGAGGATCTTGCCCGCGGCGATCTTGCGCACGATGCCCTCGACATCGTTTGAGACGATGGTGTAGTTCCAAGTGCCGTTCAGGCATGCCCAGCCATCGCGCACCATCTGCGGACGCGGGTATTCGCGCCAGGCATTCTCAGCCGTCACCTTTTCACCAAACGCGGTCATCATCGCCGCAGCCAGCATCGCACTCAGCATGTTGTTCCCTTTCCGTTGGGTATGTTGGAGTGTATTATACCATATTCGTGGTTCAGGGGGTATAGCCGGGGATGTTGGCGCCCGGCTGCGACACGAGGCGGATGCGCTCGATGTCGAGGCACTTCACTTCGCCGTCGTTCCTGAGGAAGGTAATGGGCCTGTCGGTGCGGTTGATCTGGGTTGAGTCGCGGACGACGAGGCTTTCCACCTTCGCGCCGCGGCCAACGCCGATGGTCGGCACCTCGGGATCCGCGCTTTCGTCCCGCACCAGCCCAGAAACCCTCACGCTGCCGACGTCGAGGCGGCCCTCGATCCTCACCACCTCCATCGGCGGAAGCTTCGCCACGCAGTTGGACGGCTGGAGGCACTTCGCCACGGTGCAGTCCTCGATGACGATGTTGTCGAATCTGCCTCGCGGCCGGTCGGTCCAGGCGAAGAAGTGGGTAAGGCCAACGGCGTAGCGGTAGAAGGTGCCGTGGATGTTCCTGAGGGTGATGTTCCGCACGTCGCCGCCGGTCGAGAGCAGCCGCACGGCCGAGTGGCAGCCGACGGAGAAGACGCCGTCCACCACGATGTCGGAGATCGGCTCGCCCTCTGCGTCGGTATGGTCGGTGTCGTTGGAGTTGAAGGCAAGGAGGTCGTCCCAGCACACGCCCCTGAGGTTGGTGATGCGGCCGTGATGGCTCCCGCCGTCGAAATGGATGCCGTCCATGCACGCCCGCACCGGATTGAAGGTCTCGTAGTCGAAGGTGACGTCGTCGATGACGAAGTTGGACAGCCTTTCGCCGCGGAAACCGAAGGTGGTCGGGTTGCGCAGGGTGACGCCGCGAAGCGTGAAGCCGTCGACGCGGCGGAAGTCCATCAGGAAGCCGTCGTAGCCCTTGGGACGCTCGGCCGCCGGAGGCAGCTCCTTTACCGAGGCGTAGGGACGGCCGACGTGCTCCTCGAGCCACAGTGCCGGATACTGGCGCAGGTTGTCGTTGTCCCACACGCCGCCGGTCACCGCCACGTCATGGTCGCCGCAGACAGGATCGCGGTTGGCAAGCATGGTGCAGCTGGACTTCGGCGCGAGGCGGATGCGGGTGAAGCGGTCGAGCCGCAGCTCCTGGCCGGATCCGATGCGGAGGGTTCTGGAGATGAGGTATTCCTTCTTCGGCGGCGGCAGATAGACGCAGGCCGCGCCGGAGTCGAGGCGCCGCTGGATTGCTGCGGTGTCGTCGTGCATGCCATCGCCGACGAGGTCGCCGTCCGCCGCCAGGACGGCGGCCGAAAGCGCTGACGCCGCGAAGACGGCGAGCATTCCCGGCACAAGCGCGGACCGGGAGGAGCGATGGGTGGACGTGTTCAATGGACGCACCGCCGGTGAAAGGTAGATGGGGCGCGGCTCGGGCGCGAGCGCGGCGGGATGCGACTCGGCATAGGCGCGGAGACCTTCCGCCGTCGGCTTCCGCTCGCCGAGATAGCGTTCGCCGAACGCGGCGGCGAGCGACTCGCCGATGCGCGCATGGTCGGACGAGACCACCTTCGCCGCGGACGGCACCGCGTCCTTCAGCTCCGCTTCGGAAAGGAGCCGCACCTCCGGCGCGCCGCGCTCGCCGCCATCGAAGAGCGCAAGCCACCGCATCCCCATCCGCGCGTCGCCGACCACCGCGAGCGGAAACGCGTCCGCCGCGCCGGCAATGGCGCACGGCGACGGCAGGCCCAGCACCTCGCAGCCGCTGCCGACCGAGTAGCCGGTCGCGAAGGCGATCGCGGCGCGCACGCCGGCGTAGCTGCCAGGACCGGTGCCGACCACGATGCGCTCCGCGCCGGCGGGATCCAGTTCCGCGGTCCAGGCGCCATCACGCGCCGGTCCGCACGACTTCTCTATGTATACCATCTTCATTTTGCCTCTTTGTGTTTGAAGTACTGCTCCACGCCGTAGGGGAAGTCGGTCTGGACGAAGTTCCCGACCCTTGGCCCGACGAGCGTAAACGACTTGTTGTAGCCGGTGAATATCCACGGGCACTCCTCGCGCACGATCTCCTGGCAGCGGCACCAGTCGTCGCGCTCGTACGCCGCGTCGAACTCGGCGTTCGAGAAGTTGGAGTGGTTGACGCCCGGCGAGGAGTTGGGGCCGTAGAAAAGCTGCAGGAAGTTCTGCGCGTCGGGGTAGTCGCCAACCCACGCCATCCGGTAAAGCTGCACGCGCCCTTCGTTGACGGCGTTCAGGAACGCGTCCCAGGTCATGAAGTCCAGCTCCAGCCTGATGCCGATGCGCTCGAAGAACGCCGCCATCAACTCGCCGGCGGAGCGGCTCTCCTGGGAAGGACGCCCGATGGCGAGCGTCAGCGTGAGGCGGCGGCCGGTCGCGGGGTCGATTCCGTTCGCGTAGCCGGCCTCCGCCATCAGCCGCCGGGCGCGGTCGAGGTCGAATGCGTAGGCGAACGGCTCGTCCACGCGGTCGGCGACGCCCGGCGGCACCGGGCCGTTCGCCGGAGCCACCCTGCCGTTGCAGAACTTCGCCCACTCCTGGAAGTCGAAGGCGCAGTTGAGCGCCTGCCTCAGGCTGCGGTTCATGCCGAGCACCTGGTCGCGCATGTTGACGCCGACGTAGGCGACTTCCAGCATCGGCATGGAGTGGAGCCTCACGCCCATCCGCTCCAGGGCTGGCGAGAGCCTGCCGTCCTTCCCCACCACCGCGTCGAAATTGTCGCGCGAGACGTCGCCGAGGAAGTCGAGTTCGCCGCGGAGGAACATGAGCCACTGGGTGGAGAGGTCGTCGACCACCAGGTACCGCACGGTCGAGAAGCCGTCACCAGAGTACGGCGCGCCGCCCGGGCAGCGGCGGCGCTCGAAGACCATTTCGTGGTTCTTGCGCCACTTGACGAGCTCGTAGGATCCGGTGCCGGATCCGTCCGCCGCCTTTACTGCGGCGGCCGAGAGCGCCATCAGCCACGGGAAGTGGCGGACGCGGCGCTTGAGGCAGATCTCCACCGTCAGTTCGTCGACCGCGCGCACGGTGTCCACGTCCGCCATCACCCAGCCGTTCGGCGACACCACCTCCTTCGACCTCAGCCGCTCAAGTGCGTGCACGATGTCGCCGGCGAAGATCCGGCGCGGAGCCGGGCGCGGGGCGAGGTGGAAGACGTATTTAAGCCCGTCCTCAGACACCTCCGGCATTTCGCAGAGTCCGGGCGCGAGCCGGTACGGGCGCGCCGCGTAGTCGATCGAAAGCGGGGTCTCGTAGACGAGCTGGATCGCGCGCGCGTCGTAGGCGCTCTGAGCCATTGCCGGATCCATGGTGGATACGCGCTCAAGCGGACGCGTGAACGCCGCCGCGACAAGCACTGCCGCGACCGCCGTCATCGCGAATGGATCTCCAGCCTGAGGTCCACGCGCTTCGGCGCACCCGGAAGCGCGGCAAGGCGGCGCGCCATCGCGCGCAGCTTCGGCCGCAGCGAAAAGAGAATCGGCGCGCTGCGGACGTAGAGAAAGATGATGCCGCCTTCGTAGCGGCCGGGAACGGCGGGGACGCCGGGAAAGAGCTCTGCCCAGCGGTCGGCAAGAGAGTCGAAGAAGTCGTTGCGCTCAGTAACCAGGTCCTTAAACGCGGCGTCGACCGCCGAGCCGAAGGACCTGTGCCTTCCGCGCTGGTCCAGGCCGACTGCCTTGCCGTATAGGTTCCTGTCTTCCATCTAACTACCCAACCACCTAACCACTACTTCGCCGCCTTCATCTGGAGCCAGGCCTCGATGAAAGGCTGCAGGTTGCCGTCCATCACCCCGTCAACGTCGCTCGTCTCGTACTCGGTGCGGAGGTCCTTGACCATGGTGTAGGGGCAGAATACGTAGGAGCGGATCTGCGACCCCCAGCCGTTCTCGCTCTTGGCGCCGTAGAAGCGGTCCATCTCGGCCTTCTTCTGGTCCTCGTAGTACTCGTAGAGCTGGGCCTTGAGCATCGCCAGAGCCTTCTCCTTGTTCATGTGCTGCGAGCGCTCCTTCTGGCAGGCGACGACGATGCCGGTGGGGAGGTGGGTAAGTCGCACGGCGGAGTCGGTCTTGTTGACGTGCTGGCCGCCGGCGCCGCCGGAGCGGTAGGTGTCGATTCTGAGGTCCTCGTCCTTGATCTCGACTTCGATGTCGTCGTTGATCTCGGCGACCGTCTCCATCGACGCAAAGCTCGTCTGGCGGCGCTTGTTCGCGTCAAACGGCGAGATACGCACAAGGCGGTGGATGCCGCGCTCGGCCTTGAGCATGCCGAAGGCGTACGGACCTTCGACGCGGAAGTAGACGTCCTTGTAGCCTGCCTCTTCGCCGGGCTGGATGTCGTACTCCTCGACCTTCCAGCCCTGGCCCTCGGCGTAGCGCTGGTACATGCGGTAGAGCATCGCCACCCAGTCGCACGCCTCGGTGCCGCCCTGGCCGGCGTGGAGCTTCACGAACACGTTGCACTGGTCGAACTTGCCGCCGAGCAGCGACTGGAGGCGGAGCTTCGCGAAGAAGCCCTCGGCCTTGGCGCATTCGACGAGCACATCGCGGAGCGCTGCCTCGCGGGCCTCGCCCTCCTCGGCCTCGGCAAGCTCGAACATCACCTCGGCGTCCTCGACCGTCTTCGAGAGGCTGTCGAACGGCACCATGTAGGCGCGCTCCGCGTTGGTCGCGGCGATCGTCTCGCGCGCCTTGGCCTGATTGCTCCAGAAGTCTGCCGACGCCTGCTCGGCCTCGAGCGCGGCGAGCTTGGAGCGGCGCTCCTCCACCTTGACGTAGCCGGACATCTCGCCGACGCGCGACTTGAGGTCCGCGACCTTCTGCCGGACCTCCTCTGCCTCAAGCAGCTTTTCCTTCTTCTCCTCCGCCATAGTGCGCGTATTATACCATTTTTCGTGGTTCGTGGTTTGTGGCTCGTGGTTCGAAAATTGTAAATCACACGGATTTGCTCAGGTCTACGACCTTCGCCATCGGTGAGCGACGTAGTCGCGAACAAATCCGTGTGTTACTACCTATCGGATGTAGTAGACCGAGCCGCGGGGGCGCGAGGCGTAGCAGCCGAGGTCGAGGCGGTGTCCGGAGAGGCGCTCGTAGCCGCGCATGTCCTCCGTCGCCGTGCCGCCGCAGGCCGTGTACTCCGCCCAGGTCGAGCCGGTGTCGACCAGCGCCCCGCCGTTCCGCGGACGCAGGAAGGTTTCGTCCTCGGCGCGGCGCGACCAGTCGCGGAACGCCGTCTCGTCGATCACCTTCCACGTCGCGCAGGACTCGTTCGTCACCGATGACGCTCCGTACGCGAAGCGGTCGAGGTTGGCGCCGCCGAACTCGGACGCCGCGGTGCCGCCGTGGCCGAATATCACGCAGTTCACCGCCTTGGCGTTGGAGGACGCCATGTATAGCCCGGAACCAGCGACGCCAGTGCCGGTCGTGTTGTCGACAATGGTGCAGTTCACCGCAACCGCGTTCCCGCCAAGGCAGATGCCGCCGCCGAGAGTGCGTGTGTCGCTGCCGTTGGCGTAGATAAGGCAGCTATCCACGACGGCATCGCCTTCGGCGCAGACGCCCGCGCCCCGGCTGGTGTGGCCGTCGTCGGCGGTGCCGGTCTTAATTGCGGCGCCGTGTCCTTGGGTGATCTTCGAGCGCAGCAGCCTGCCGCCGGTCATGTAGACGTTGCCGCCGAATCCGCGGCTCCAGCCGCCGTTACTGCCACCAGCGGCATAGCCACCAGTGACGATGCAGTTCTCGACCGTTCCGGCCGTGATGTAGATGTGCCCGCCATAGGACGCAGTACCGGCATAGTACGAAGTTTTGTAGCCGGTGCCGCTGACAGTAAGGTCCCTGACCACCGCGTCGGCGTGGCTGATCATGAACGCACGCGACTCGTTGACGCTGTCGTTGATGACGACGTCCGCCGGGTCGCCGGTGTCGCCGCACACGGTGACGCCGCAGGCAAGCTGGAGGCCGGTCTCGGAATGAGTGCCGGCGAGGACGCGGATGGTGCCGCCGTCGACGCAACCGAGGTTGGCAGAGGCGTTGTTCGTCATCGCGAGGAGGCAGTCGGCGATCCTCGTCGCCGCCTTGGCCGGGGTGTCGTAGGGATAGACGGGGCTCGCGTTTGCGGAATCAACGTACATCACCGCCGGCACGACCACGGTCTTGGTGGAAACCTCGGTCCAGTCGCACCAGCTCGCGCCGCCGTCGTCGGATGCCGCGACGCGCACCGTGTAGAGCCCTGCCGCCGGATAGGCGTAGGAGTAGTCTGTGTTGGAAGCGGTGACGGTGACGCCGTTGCCGAAGTCCCAGCGGAAGATGAAGCTGCCGCTCCCGCCGATCGCCGAGGCGGTGAAGGTGATGTTGCTGCCGACGAAGTAGGCGTAGGTGGACTGGATGCCGCTGCAGGAGACATGCGACTGGTCGATCTCAAAGCAGCCGATGTCGATGTAATTGCCGGAGACGCGGGGATTGCCGTCGAAGTCGAGCGTTCCCGCGCCGTCGGGATACCACTCGCCGTCCGTGGTGCCGTGGTTGACGAGCACACTCGAAGGATTGGCATGGAAGTCCTGCACCGAGTAGCCGGCGAAGTCGCCGTCTCCAATCAAATACCAGGTCTCGCACGACTCGTTGGTGACGGACGACGCGCAATGCGCGAAGCGGTCGAGGTTGAGGCCGCCGAACTCAGTGGTAACGGTGCCGCCGTTGCCGTAGATGACGCAGTTCACCGCCTTGGCGGTGGAGGAACCCAGGTAAAGCCCAGAACCAGCGGCGATCGCAGTGTCGGTGGTGTTGTCGACGATAGTGCAGTTGGCCGCGACGGCATTCCCGGCGAGGTAGATGCCACCGCCGTTCGTACGGGTGTCGCTGCCGTTGGCGTAGATAAGGCAGCTGTCCACCACGGCGTCGCCTTCGGCGCAGACGCCCGCGCCACGGCTGGTGTGGTTGTCATCGGCAATATTGGTCTTGAATGCGGCGCCGTGTCCTTGGGTGATCTTCGAGCGCAGCAGCCTGCCGCCGGACATATAGACGTTGCCGCCGAATCCGCGGCCCCAGCCGCCGTTACTGCCACCAGCGGCATAGCCACCAGTGACGATGCAGTTCTCGACCGTTCCGGCCGTGATGTAGATGTGCCCGCCATAGGATGGAGTGCCAGACCAAATAGAAGTCCTTGTCTAATCGGATTTTGGTAGACTACCCTACTGTTCACCGGGCATAGTGCCTGGTAAGAACGGCCCGTCAAGGGAAGGCCTCCCAAGACGGGCCTG
>SFPL01000058.1 GCA_004551905.1 Lentisphaeraceae bacterium | reverse complement strand
GTCCCCGTCGGCATCCCGTCGGGTGGCTTGTCATGCCTTGAACAGGCTGTGCGGCAGGGTCTCGTCGCGCAAAACCGCTTACAAATGTCCACGGCGGCTCGGCGCAGCCGAGACGACGGGGGTATTTGTAATCCGTGCGTTGGCTCGGCTGCCGTTGACGCATTGGGCCGTTTTTGATACAATACACACAATTTTCGTATAAAAAGGAATAAAACAACAGCATGGCGAAAGAAGAAGACCAGGCGATAGAAGTGACGGGCACCGTCACCAAGGTGCTGCCTGCCACTATGTACAAGGTTCGGCTCGAGAATGGACACGAGGTCCTCGCGCATATCTCGGGCAAAATGAGGAAGTTCTTCATCAAGATCGCGATCGGCGACACGGTCACCGTCGAGATCTCGCCCTACGACCTCGGCAAGGGCCGCATCACCTACCGCCACAAGGTCGGCGCCGAAGCAGTTTCCAACCATCCATAACAAGTCAAGGAGAAAACAAACATGTCAGGTCACAGCCACTGGGCAACAATCAAGCGCGCCAAGGGCGCCGCGGACGCCAAGAAGGGCAAGATTTTCTCAAAGCTCGGCAAGGAAATCACCATCGTCGTCAAGGCGAAGGGCGGCAACCCGGACAACAATCCGACGCTCCGCACGCTGATCGCGAAGGCGAAGGCGGCGCAGATGCCGAACGACAACATCGAGCGCGCGATCAAGAAGGGCACCGGCGAGCTCGAGTCCGCCGAAATGGTGGACTGCCAGTACGAGGGCATCAAGAACGGCACCGCCGTGGTGGTGCGCGTGCTGACAGACAACAAGAACCGCGCGGCGGCCGAGGTCGGCAGCGTCTTCAAGAAGAACGGCATCGAGCTCGCGAAGCCGGGCAGTGCCTCGCGCCTCTTCGACAAGCTCGGCCAGGTGATGATCCCCGCGGCCGACGGCCTCACCGAGGACAAGGTGATGGAAATTGCGCTCGACGCCGGCGCCGAGGACGTGCTGGTCGAGGACGGCGGCTTCACCGTCAAGACCCAGCCGAACGACTTCATCGCCGTCTCCGACGCGATCAAGGCCGCCGGCATCGCGATCGACGAGGAGAACTCCAGCGTCGGGCTGGTGCCGAACATGACCAACCCCGTCTCGGACGTGGCGACCGCGAAGGCGATTAACAAGTTCGTCGAGATGCTCGAGGACCTCGAGGACACGCAGGACGTCTACACCAACATGGAGACGACCGACGAGGTCGACGCCGCGCTCGAAGCCGAAGGCTGAGCGCCGGTTCTCCCCCGCAGTCCCCGATCGGCTCGCCTCTTCTCCGGCCATGCTCATCGGCTGCCACGTAAGCTCCTCCGGCGGCTATCTGGCGATGGCCCAGACGGCCGTCTCGATCGGGGCGAACGTCTTCCAGTTCTTCACCCGCAACCCGCGCGGCGGCGCGGCGAAGCCGGTCGATTCCGCCGACGTGGAGGCGTTCATCGCCTACGCGCGCGAGCACGGGATCGGCCCCATCCTCGCCCACGCCCCCTACACGATCAACGCGGCAGGCGCCGAGGAGCGCGTGCGCGAGTTCGCCGAGGCGACGATGGCGGACGACCTGAAGCGGCTTGAGCTCACCCCGGGCGCGATGTACAACTTCCATCCCGGGAGCCACGTCGGCCAGGGCTCGGAGGCTGGGATCGAGCTCATCTCCTCGATGCTCGCGCGCATTCTCCTTTCCTGGCGCGAGGCGCACGGCGGCCAGCTCCCCGCCACTTCGATCCTCTTCGAGACTATGTCCGGCAAGGGCAGCGAGCTCGGCCGGAACTTCGAGGAGATCCGCGCGCTCATCGACGCGACCGAGTCCAAGCTCGGGAACGGCGCACAAACACTTCTCGGCGTCTGCCTCGACACCTGCCATGTCTGGGACGGCGGCTACGACATCGTCGGCGACCTCGACGGCGTTGTCGCCGAGTTCGACCGCGTGGTCGGGCTTGCGCGGCTGAAGGCTGTCCACGTCAACGACTCCATGAACGCGCTCGGCGCCCACAAGGACCGCCACGAGAAGATCGGCAAGGGCCGCATCGGGCTCGAGGCGTTCCGGCGGATCGTCAACCACCCTGCGCTCTCGCGCCTGCCGCTCTACCTCGAGACGCCCTGCGACCTGCAGGGGTACCGGGACGAGATCGCGCTCATGAAGGGGCTGCGGACGGCATGAGCCGCGCGCTGCTCGAGATTGAGGACCTCACGGTTGCCTACCGCTCGGAAGACGGGCGAGTGACCACGGCGGCCGAGGGCGTGACGCTGTCGCTCGACCGCGGCGAGTCGCTCTGCGTGGTCGGCGAGTCCGGCTCCGGCAAGAGCTCGGTCGCGATGAGCGTCGCGAGACTGCTGCCGAGCCCACCCGCGTTCTGGCAGAAGGGGCGGATCCTCTTCGACGGCGAGGACGTCCTCGCGATGGATGTCGCGCGCCTGCGCGAGCTCCGCGGCCGCCGCGTCGGCGTCATCTTCCAGGATCCGATGGGCTCGCTCTCGCCGCTCCACCGCATTGCCGACCAGCTGGTCGAGACCGTCTTGCTCCACGAGCGGATGGCGAAGGAGTCCGCGCGCGAGTTCGCGGTCGAGTGGCTCGGCAAGGTGGGCGTAGACGACCCCGCGCGCGTCGCGCGCGCGTATCCACATGAGCTTTCAGGCGGCCAGCAGCAGCGGGTGATGATCGCGATGGCGATGATGCTGGGGCCGGACCTGCTGGTGGCGGACGAGCCGACGACGGCGCTGGACGTGACCGTGCAGAAGCAGATCCTCGCGCTGATGCGCGGGCTCGTCGGCGAGAAGGGCGCGCTCCTAATGATCTCCCACGACCTCGGGGTGGTCTCGGAGATGGCCACGAAGCTTGCGGTAATGAAGGACGGACGCGTCATCGAGACGGCCGCGGACGTCCGGGAGTTCTTTCGCCGTCCCCAACACCCCCATTCGCAGGCCTTAGTGGCCGAAGCGAGGAAAATGGAGCTTGAATGAAGAGAATAGGCATAATCGGCGCCGGCAGGTTCGGCATGTCGCTCGCGGAGTCGCTCGCCAACGCGGGCGTGGAGGTGGTGCTCATCGACCGGAACCGCCCGGCGATGCAGAACGCGACCGAGTTCGCGACCGCCCTGCAGGGCGACGCCACGCAGCCGCGCGTGCTGGACGAGGCGGGCTTCGGCGAGTGCGACGTGGTGGTCGTCGCGATCGGCTCCAACATCGAGGCGTCGATCATGGCAACCGCGAACTGCAAGGAGCTCGGCGTCGGCAACGTTGTCGCCAAGGCGTCGAGCGAGCTGCACGGCAAGATCCTGCGGCGCATCGGCGCCGACTCGGTGATCTACCCCGACCGCGACAGCGCCCACCGGCTCGCGCGGTCGATCGTCAACCACTCGGCCGTCGACTTCCTCGAGGTGTCGGAGGGCTTCTCCATCGCCGAGATCGACGTCCCGGACGGCATCCGCGGGCTCACCCTCGCCGAGGCGGACCTCCGCAAGAAGCACGGCGTCACCGTGCTCTGCATCCGCCGCGCCGACGTCGACCCGAAGAAGCCGCGCCAGGTGGTGGTGCCGCAGGCCGCCGACACGATCCAGGGGGACGACAAGCTCATCGTCTTCGGAGAGACCAAGTCGATCGACTCGCTCGGCTGACGATGGCCAGGCTCGTCATCAACGGCCGGCGGACCGTCTCCGGCGTCCACCGCGTGCAGGGCAACAAGAACGCGGCGCTGCCGATGATCGCCGCGGCGCTGCTCTCGCCGGAGCCGGTGACGCTCGAGAACGTGCCGGAGATTGAGGACGTGGCGATGATGCTCGAGTCGGCGCGCTCGTTCGGCGCGAAGATCTCGCGCGACCTCGCCGCCGGCACGGCGACGATCTCCGCGCCGCGCATCCGCACTGCCCGCATCGCGCCGGAGCTCGCGGCGAAGATCCGCACCTCCTTCCTCTTCGCGGGGCCGCTCCTCGCGCGCCTCGGCCGCGCCTCGCTGCCGCCGCCGGGCGGCGACTCGATCGGCCACCGCCGCCTCGACACCCACTTCGCCGGCTTCCGCGCGCTCGGCGCGAAGGCGCTGGCGGGCAAGAAGTCGCTTTCGCTGCGCGGCTCGCTCCGGGGCGCGCGGATGCTCCTCGACGAGGCGTCGGTCACGGCGACCGAGAACATAATGATGGCCGCCACGCTCGCGAAGGGGACGACCACGATCACCAACGCCGCCTGCGAGCCGCACGTCGTCGACCTCGCCACGATGCTCAACGCAATGGGCGCGAAGGTGTCCGGCGCGGGAACCAACCTGATTCGGATCGAGGGCGTGGAGTCGCTGCACGGTGCCGTCGCGCGCGTAGGCTGCGACTACATCGAGGCCGGCAGCTACGTCGCCGCGGCGGCCGCCACCGGTGGCGAGCTGACGCTCGAGAACGTCGACCCCGAGCCGTTCGAGGCGCTGGAGGGGGCGTTCGCGCGCTTCGGGGTCACCTGGAGCATCGACGCGAAGGCGCGCACCCTCCGCTACGTGCCGCGCAAGCGGCTCAAGATGAAGTACGACCTCGGCGACGCGATACCGTCCGTCGCCGACGGCACCTGGCCGGCGTTCCCGTCCGACCTCCTCTCGGTGCTGATCGTGCTCGCCACCCAGGCCCGCGGCACCTGCCTCTTCTTCGAGAAGATGTTCGAGAGCCGCCTCTACTTCGTGGACCGCCTGCGCCAGATGGGCGCTAAGATCGTGCAGTGCGACCCGCACCGGGTGGTGGTGACGGGACCGTCGACGCTCTACGGCGGGGCGGTGTCGTCCAACGACATCCGCGCCGGCATCTCGCTCGTAATCGCCGCGCTCTGCGCGAAGGGCGAGACGGTAATCGAGAACGCGGAGACGATCGACCGCGGCTACGTGGCGATCGAGCGCGGGCTCTCCGCGCTCGGTGCCGACATCCGCCGCGCTTAGGCGCCGGGCGCCTGGGCCGCTTCCGAGCCGGTGCCGCGGATCTTGATGTGGAGCTCGCGGAGCTGCTGCTCGGTCACGTAGTTTGGCGCGCCCATGAGGAGGTCCTGCGCCTTCTGGTTCATCGGGAAGGCGATCACCTCGCGGATGTTCGGCGTGTCGGTGAGGAGCATCACCATGCGGTCCACGCCCGGGGCGATGCCGCCGTGCGGCGGCGCACCGAACTGGAACGCGCGGTGGAGGGCGCCGAACTTCTTGACGACGTCATCCTTGGTGTAGCCCGCGATCTCGAACGCCCTGTACATCACCTCGACCTGGTGGTTGCGGATCGCGCCCGACGAGAGCTCGATGCCGTTGCAGACGACATCGTACTGGTACGCCTCGATGGTGAGCGGGTCCTTGGTGTTCAGCGCCTCGAGCCCGCCCTGCGGCATCGAGAAGGGGTTGTGCGAGAAGATGATCTTGCCGGTCTCGGGGTCCTTCTCGAAGAACGGGAAGTCGACGATCCAGCAGAACTTATAGCAGTTCTTCTCGCGGATGTCGTTCGTCATGTGGTCGGCGATGTCGGTGCGGACGAGGCCGGAGAGGCGGTGGCACTCGTCGACGTCGGCGGCCATGAAGAAGAGCGCGTCGGTCGGCTCCATGCCCGCGAGATTCTTCATCTCCTCGAGCTGGTCGGCGGAGAGGAACTTCGCGATCGGCCCCTTGAGCTCGCCTTCCTTGGTCCAGCTGATGTAGCCGAGGCCCTTGCCGCCGTTCTCCTTGACGAACGCTTCGCGCTTGTCGAACCAGGTGCGGGTCTCGACGCCGACGATTCCCTTGACGAGCAGGCCCTTGACGAGCCCGCCGTTCTTGACGCACGCGGCGAACGCCTTGAAGTCGGCCTTCGCGAAGAAGTCGGACATGTCGATCCACTTGAGCGGATTCCTGAGGTCCGGCTTGTCCGAGCCGTAGGTCATCATCGCGTCGCGGTACTTGATGCGCGGCCATGGCGCCTCGTTGCACGCCCAGGTCGAGAACTTCCTGAACGTCGCGGAGACGACGTCCTCGACGACGGCGAAGATCTCGTCCTGCGTCACGTAGGACATCTCGATGTCCATCTGGTAGAACTCGCCGGGCGAGCGGTCGGCGCGCGCGGCTTCGTCGCGGAAGCACGGCGCGATCTGGAAGTACTTGTCGAAGCCGGACACCATCAGGAGCTGCTTGAACATCTGCGGCGCCTGCGGAAGGGCGTAGAACATGCCGCGGTGGATGCGGCTCGGCACCAGGTAGTCGCGCGCGCCCTCGGGCGAGGAGGCGGTGAGGATCGGCGTCTGGAACTCGTGGAATCCCTTCTCCCACATCTTCTCGCGGAGGAAGCGGATGACATCGCTCCTGAGGATGATGTTCCTGTGGAGCTTCTCGCGGCGGAGGTCCAGGAAGCGGTACTGGAGGCGCACGTCCTCGCTCTCGTCGGCCTTCTCGTCCGGGATGTAGAGGGGCGTCACCTGCGAGGCGGACTCCATCACGAGCTCGTTCGCCTCGATCTCGATCTCGCCGGTCGGGAGCTCGGGGTTGATCGTGTCGGGCGTCCTCAGCTTCACCTCGCCGGTCACGGTGATGACCGACTCGAGGTGCGCCTTCTCGACGGTGCTGAAGAAGCTGCGGCTCGGGTGGACGACGATCTGCGTGAGGCCGTAGTGGTCGCGGAGGTCGACGAAGAGGATGCCGCCGTGGTCGCGGAGGCGGAACATCCAGCCGGAGAGCCGGACGGTCTTGCCCGCGTCGGAGGCGCGGAGCTCGTTGCAGGTATGGGTGCGGTACGGATGCATGATTGGAATAGTCCTTCCCTTGGGGAATATGGGTGCGTATTATACCAAATTTCGCCGCGCGGCGTAACGTTGCGAGATTATTCGACAGGATTAACAGGATTTACAGGATTAACACACGGATTGGTTCGCGACTACGTCGCTCATAGATGGCGAAGGTCGTAGACTTCGCGGCAAATCCGTGTGTTTCCTACCCACGAACCACGAGCCATGAAAATATGGTATAATACGCACCATTCAATTTTTCAAAAGGGAGAAGGAGATGGCAGAAACGGAGACTCTGGCAGAGCAGCTCAAGGGGTGCGTCGAGAAGCGCGATTTCGAGGGCGCGCTCGGCTTGGTGAGGGGAAATCTGGAGGAACTGAAGAAGAGCCCGCAGTCAGGGGCGGTCAAAGACGCGCTGAAGAAGGCGACCGACGACCGTCTGCTGCAGTCGTGCGTCGACGGCGCCGGCTTCGGCGAGCTGCCGCTCGACGCCGCGCTCGTGAGGCTCGAGAAGCTCATCTCCTTCCAGGTCGGCTCGCTGGTCCTGAACCGCACCTGGGGCGTGGGCAAGGTGAAGAAGGTCGACTACTTCTACCGCCGCATCACGGTCGACTTCCCCAGCCGCCGCGGCCACCAGTTCACCTACGCGGCGGCGGCGGACATGCTCGAGAGCGCGCCCGACGGCCACATCCTGGTGCTGCGCGAGGTCGACCCCGCGGCGTTCGAGTCGCTGCTTAAGGAGAAGCCGGGCGAGTTCGTCAAGCGCGTCATCGAGTCCAACGGCTCGTCGATGACGCTGGTGCGGCTCGAGGACTACTGCGTCGCCAACGGCTTCGTGAAGGGCGTCAACTGGAAGAAGTTCTGGGACACCGCGCGCGCGGAGCTGCGCCGCGACAGGTGCGTCGTCATCCCGGCCCGCAAGGCCGACCCGATCCAGGTGACCGGCGTGGCCGAGGACTACGGCGACGTCTGGCTCGAGGCCTTCTCGCACGAGACCGACCCGAAGGCGATCCTCGCCGCGGTGCGCGAGTACGTGGCGCAGGGCAAGCTCAAGGCGGCTGACGAGGCGGTGCGCGCGAGGATCGAGGACCGGTTGGTGTTCGCGGTGACCGCGGCGCGCAAGGTGGACGACGCGCTCTACGCGCGCCTCGCCTGCACCGTGGCCGAGCTCGGGTTCGCGCGCCCGACGGCGAAGGAGATGCGCGACTACCTCTGGGAGCGCAAGCGCTATGTCAAGGCGGCGGCGGCGCTGCCCTCTCGCGAGGTCGGCGCGATGATTTCGTTCCTCGCCTGCGACGACGCGGCGAAGGCGAAGATCTACGCCGCCATCCCGGAGCTCTGCTTCGCGGCGGTGGACGAGATCGTGAAGCGCTTCAGGGACGACAAGTCCAGGGAGGGCGAGGCCGAGGTCTGGCCGTGCCGCAAGGCCGTCGGCGACTTCATGAAGGAAACCCAGGCGCCGGCGACGCTGACCACGCTGATCGCCGGGCGGATCGAGCAGTTCGGCGAGTTCGAGTACGCCGACGTCGAGGTCGACGGCAAGAAGATCCGCACGCTCAAGGGCTACAGGCTCTGGCCGGAGCTGCCGCCGATCTCCGCGATCCTCGCCCATGCGATCGCGCTCGGCGAGGGCCGCCGCTCCGGCGAGACGCTCAGGATGCAGAACCTCGTGCGCCGGCTCTTCGGCGACAAGGCGTGGCTCGAGAAGATGTTCCGCCTGCTCGGGATGAACTCGACGGCCGACCAGGTGCTCTTCTTCGAGCGCTTCCAGGCCTCCATCGCCTGGGACCCGTCCACCCACCACACGACCGTGGTCAGGATGGCGAAGCTCGTGCCAGAGCTGGAGAAGCACATCGTCAAGGTGGAGAAGAAGCGCGAGTACGCGCGCCTAACCTCCTACCGCAGCTTCGGCCTCAGGAAGCAGGAGTACCTCAAGCTCATCAACGAGGACATGCCCGAGAACGTTCGCAAGATCGAGTTCGCCAAGGGCTTCGGCGACCTCTCGGAGAACGCCGAGTACCAGTACGCGAAGGACGAGCAGCGCCAGCTGATGCAGAAGCAGACGCTGATGCAGGCCGACCTCGAGGCGGTGAAGCCGTCCGACTTCTCCGACGCCACGACCGACGAGGTGATGCCCGGGGTCACGGTCGTCGCCGACACCAAGGACGGCGAGAAGGTCTGGCACATCCTCGGCGAGTGGGACAACGCCCCCGAGCTCGGCATCCTCTCCTCGAAGACTCGCGTCGCCCAGGGCCTGCTCGGCAAGAAGCTCGGCGACGGGTTCGAGCTGCCGGGCGCTGACGGCGGCGTCGCCTTCGCGACGATCCGCGAGATCCGCCCGCTGCCGGACTCGGTCCGCGAGTGGATGAAGCTCCCCGCCGGAGTGCAGATTTAACCGCAAACCAGGAAATTTCAAGAGGAGGCAGCAGCCATGTCCAGCCAGAAGCCAGCAGCCAAGAAGCCGGTCGCCAAGAAGGCGGCAGCGAAGAAGCCGGAGGACAAGGGCAAGGTCCCGCACCGCGTGCCCCCGCGCATCATCCGGCGCCCGTCGCCGAACGCGCGTGCGCCGGAGGGCGACTACGTGCCGGTAGACACCGCCAAGGCGGTGGCGTTCGGCATGTCGATTGTGCAGCAGATGAAGGCCGAGCGCAAGGAGGCCGAGATCAAGCGCGAGAAGAAGTTCGAGGAGGAGGCTGTGAAGCTGGCGCGGCGCCCGACCACGCGTGCGCAGGGCCAGTCGACGGCCAAGTTCCCCGCCGCCGACCTGGCGAGCTTTCGCAAGCAGCTCGTCGAGGCGCGCGAACGCGCGCTCAACGGCGTCGACGCGATGAAGGCCACCGGCTTCAACGAGGCCGAGGACCACGAGGCGGACGGCGGCGACGGCACCAACCAGACCCTGCGCCTGCAGGCGCTCGGCCAGATGGGCTCGATCAAGCGCACCATCCAGCAGATTGACGAGGCGCTCCACCGCATCGACGAGGGCACCTACGGCGTCTGCACCGTGTGCGGCCAGCTCATCCGCAAGCCCCGTCTCCAGAACCAGCCCTTCGTGCTCACCTGCATGGAGTGCCAGAGCGAGATGGAGCGCGCCGACAAGTGAGGCGATTCCTGATCGTCTTCGCCGTCGTCGCCAACCTCGTGCTGGTGGACGCGGTTTCCAAGGAGATCGCCGCCGCCCTGCTCAAGGGACGCGCGGCGGTTTCGGTCATACCGGGCCTCTTCAGCCTCGCCTACGTCGAGAACCGCGGCTGCGCCTGGGGGATGCTCCAGGGACAGGTCTGGCCGCTCGCCGTCTTCGGTATCGCCGCGCTGGCGCTGCTGGTGTGGCGCCGCCGCGACGTCTTCGCGGTTCCTGAGGGGAGCCCGCGCTTGGCGGCGGTCCTCGGTGCCGTCGCCGAGCCGCTGGTGCTGGCCGGGATAATCGGCAACCTCGTCGACCGCGTCTTCCGCGGCTACGTGGTCGATATGCTCGACTTCTACTGGGGCTCGAGCCATTTTCCGTGCTTCAACTTCGCCGACACCTGCATCTGCGTCGGCGCGGGGATGATTGTTCTCGCCTCGCTGCTGACGCCGCGGCGGCGAAAGGGGGGAAGGGAGGCCGCGTCGTGATCGCGTACATCAGGGGGATCCTCGCCGAGAAGGAGCCGACGCGCGCCGTCGTCGAGGCTGGCGGGGTTGGCTACGAGCTCTTCATCCCGCTTTCCACCTACGACCGTCTGCCGCGGGCCGGCGAGGAGGCGAAGCTCCTTGCCGCGCACGTGGTGAGGGACGACGCGGAGGCGCTCTTCGGCTTTGCGACGGCGGAGGAGCGCGAGATGTTCACGATGCTCGTCTCGGTGAGCGGGGTGGGGCCGAAGATCGCGCTTTCGATGCTCTCGGGCACTTCGCTCGGCGACCTCGCGCAGGCGATCGCCGGCGGGGACGTGAAGCGGATTTCGTCCATCAAGGGCGTGGGCCGCAAGACCGCAGGGAAGATCTGCGTGGAGCTGAAGGACAAGGTCGGCCAGTTCGCCTTCGCCGCGGCGGGCGGTGCCCCGCGCGCGGCGCCGATGGCGAACGACGCGATCATGGCGCTGAGGGCGCTCGGATTCGCCGAGGACGCGTCGGCGAAGATGGTCGCGGACGTCCTCGCGGCGAATCCGTCCATCGACTCCGTCGGCCAAGTGGTGAAGCTCGCGCTCGCGGGCAGGTAGGAAGATATTCAAACCAAACGAAAGGAACGAAGACCATGAAGAGAATCGTGTTTGCGCTGGCGCTCGGGCTCGGCCTCGGTGCCGTTGCCGGGGAGCGGATGAAGATCTGGCCCGAGGGCAGGATGCCCGACGCCCAGCCGCACCAGATCGCGGCGATGACGGATGAGAAGGAAAAGGGGAAGGAACCCTACCTCGAGTGGTTCGACCCGCCGGCGAAGCCGAACGGAACGTGCATGATCCTCATCTCCGGCGGCAGCTATGAATGCTGCTGCGACGTCGGGCTCATCCGGGAATGGAACAAACGCTTCACCGACATCGGCTGCCAGTGCGTCAACTTCGTCTACCGCACGCCGCGCCCGAAGGGGCTCGAGATCTGGCGCACCGCGTGGGAGGACGGCCAGCGCGCGGTCAGGGTGGTGCGGTCGGAGGCGGCGAAGCGCGGCTTCTCGCCCGACCGAATCGGCACGATGTCGATGTCCGCCGGCTCCCACCTCGCGACGCTGCTCGCCACCAGTTCGATGACGCCGGCGTACAAGCCGGTGGACGACCTCGACCGGAAGACGCCCTGCAACATCAACTGGGCGATCACCGGCGCGATCGCCTACGGGGTGGACGACGGCCTTACCGGCCCCAACCAGCGCAACGGCCAGGCGATCGACGCCAAGCTCGACAAGGTCTTCAAGTTCGACGCGCAGACCGCGCCGATGTGCATGTTCCACGGCAGCGTCGACCTCTATTCTCCGATGTCCTCGACGCTCGTCTACCGCGAGCTGAGGAAGCGGAAGGTGCCGGCCGAGCTGCATCTCTTCGCCGACCGCAACCATGGCTTCTGGGGCTGGAACGACGGCAAGGCAGAGTCCACCGCCTACGACAACTGGTTCGAGCGCGCGCACGAGTTCATGGTGCAGATGGGCTTTCTCGGTCCCCTGGGGAAGGGCGTGGAGCTGATGGACCGCTATGCCGTCGACTTCCACGACAAGTCCAAGTACGCAAAGGCCGACCTCTGGCCGAAGGGCAAGACGCCGTATTTCCAGGAGCACCAGTGCGTTCCCTACCTCGAGTGGTACGTTCCTTCCAATCTCACCACGAAGGCAATCCAGATCATCTACTCCGGCGGTAGCTACGAGGGCAACGCCCCAGACGGCTTCGAGGTCGCGCCTTTCCGCCGCTACCTTAACGGGAAGGGTATGGCGGTCGTCACGATGAAGTACAGGACTCCGCGCCCGAAGGGGCTTGCCAAGCACACAACCGCCTGGGCCGACCTCCAGCGCTGCATCCGGCTCGTTCGCGCCGAGGCACCGTCGCGCGGGCTCGACCCCAACCGCATCGGCATCATGGGCTCCTCCGCCGGCGGGCATCTCACGCTCATGGGCGCGACGAGCTCGCGCAGCCGTGCGTACTGGAACGTCGACGGGACCGACCAGATTCCCTGCAACGTCCAGTGGGCGGTCGGCATCTACCCCGCCTACGCGCTCTCCGACGGCGCCGAGCGGCCGAACGCCAAGGGCGGCAACGAGGACGACTCGCGCCTCGTGCCCGAGTTCGCGTTCGACCCGGACACCTGCCCGATGGTGTTCATCCACGGCGACGCGGACGGCTGGGCGGCGATGAACTCGGTGAAGGCCTGGGAGCAGATGCGCAGCATGGGGATCCAGTGCGATCTTCACACCCTCGCCACGCGCAACCACTGCTTCCAGAAGAATGCCGTCCCGGGCACGGGCAGCTACACGTGGATGGACCGCATCTGGGAATTCATGAACCACAAGCAGATCAACAAGTGACGATATGAAGAACATCACCGCAGACGAGCTGAGGGACCTCTACCTCGGGTTTTTCAAGTCCAAGGGTCACGCAGTCATCCCCGGGGCATCGGTCATCCCCGAGAACGACCCGACCGTCCTCTTCACCACCGCCGGCATGCACCCGCTCGTCCCGTACCTGATGGGCGCGATGGAGCATCCGGCCGGGAAGCGCCTCACCGACGTCCAGAAGTGCATCCGCACCGGCGACATCGACGAGGTGGGCGACGCCGCGCATCTCACCTTCTTCGAGATGCTCGGCAACTGGTCGCTGAACGACTACTTCAAGAAGGAGGCGATCTCCTGGAGCTTCGAGTTTCTCACCGAACACCTCGGCTTCAGTCCGGAGCAGCTCAACGTCACGGTCTTCCGCGGCGAAGGCAGCGAGGGCGAGGAGGGCTACATCCCGGCGGACGAGGAGGCGGTCGCGATTTGGAAGTCGCTCGGCATCCCCGAGGAGCGCATCTTCCGTCTGCCGCGCGAGGACAACTGGTGGGGTCCGGCGGGAACGACCGGCCCCTGCGGCCCCGACACCGAGATGTTCATCGACACCGGGAAGGAGAAGTGCGGGCCGGAGTGTCGTCCCGGCTGCCACTGCGGCAAGTACATCGAGATCTGGAACGACGTCTTCATGCAGTACAACAAGAACGAGAAGGGCGAGTTCGTCCCGCTCGGGCGCCACAACGTCGACACCGGCATGGGCGTCGAGCGCACCGTCTGCATGATGAGCGGCGCGCCGACCGTCTACGACACCGAGATCTTCGCGCCGATCATGGCGAAGATCGAGGAGCTGAAGACGCAGGAGTGCGACGACAGCCTGCGTGCGAAGCGCATCATCGCCGACCATATGCGCACGGCGACGTTCATCCTCTGCGACCCCAAGGGCGGCGTCAAGCCGGGCAACATCGGCGCGAACTACGTCCTCCGCCGCCTCATCCGCCGCGCCGTCCGCTATGCGCGCATGCTCGGCATCGGCGAGGGCTTCACGGTCAAGCTCGCCGAGGTCATCTGCGAGAAGTACAACCATGTCTACCCCGAGCTCAAGGCCAACCTCGAGCAGTGTCGCCTCGACCTGGAGGCCGAGGAGAAGCGCTTCAACGCGACGCTGGACAAGGGCGAGGCGATGTACAAGAAGGTCGCCGAGCAGCTCAAGCTCCACGGCCAGTCGCAGATCAGCGGCAAGACCGCCTTCAAGCTCTACGACACCTTCGGCTTCCCGCTCGAGATGACGGTCGAGATGGCGACGAAGGATGGGCTTACGGTCGACAAGGAGGGCTTCGACGAGGCGAACCGCAAGCACCAGGAACTTTCGCGCACCACTTCCGCCGGCTCTTTCAAGGCGGGGCTGCAGGACAACTCCGAGGTCGTCACCCGTATGCACACGGCAACGCACCTCCTCCACGCCGCGCTCCACAAGGTGCTGGGGCCGACCGCGAACCAGAAGGGATCCAACATCACCGCCGAGCGCCTCCGCTTCGACTTCACCTGGCCCGAGCCAATGACGGCCGAGCAGAAGTCCGAGGTCGAGCGGCTCGTCAACGAGTGGATCGCCGCGGGTATCGACGTCTCGAAGAAGACGACCACCGTCGAGGAGGCGAAGGCCGAGGGCGCGATGGCGCTCTTCGGCTCGAAGTACGGCGACCAGGTGACGCTCTACACGATCGGCGACGTCTCGAAGGAGATCTGCTGCGGGCCGCACGTGGCGAACACGAAGGAGCTCGGCGGCTTCAAGATCCTCAAGGAGCAGTCGAGTTCGGCCGGCGTCCGGCGCATCAAGGCCGTCGTCTCCAACATATAGCGCGGCGGGGCATTGGTGGCGGGCGGTTCCAGGCGTGCTGCGGCGTTTGCGCTGGCGAGGTGGCTCCTGACAAAGGACTTCGCCCCTTCGCTGCTGCCGGACGGCCCCGACCGCGCGTTCGTCCAGGACCTCGTCTTCACCGCGATCCGCCGGTTGCGCACGCTGCGGTTCGTCCTCGGCCAGCTGGTGAGCCGGTGGCCGAAGGGCGAGCTGGAGGCGCTCCTCTACATTGGCGCCGCGCAGGTCCTCTACATGGACGACGTGCCCGACTTCGCTGCGGTGAACGAGACCGTCGAGGCGGCGAAGGCATGCGAGCAGAAGTCCGTCGCCAGGGTGGTGAACGGGGTCCTTAGGAACCTGCTGCGCCGGCGGGACGAGCTCGCCGCGCTCGTCGCAGCCGCGCCGCTGGAGGTCAGGGAGAGCTTCCCGACGGAACTAGTGCGGCGCTGGTCCGCGCGCTGGGGCGCGGCTGCGGCGGAGCGGCTCTGCCGCTGGCACAACGAGCCGCCGTCGGTGTTCCTCGCCCGCCGCGACGGCACCTTCGCGCCGCTTGCGCACGGCCGGCGGGTCGAGTCCGAGCCCGGCTATGCCGAAGGCGACTTCATCGTGCAGGACCCCGCTACGCGCCACGCGGTGGAGCTGATGGACGTCCAGCCCGGCGAGCGCGTCCTCGACCTCTGCGCCGCTCCTGGCGGCAAGACCGCGCAGCTCGCCTGGCGCGGCGCCAAGGTCGTCGCCTGCGAGGTCAACCCGTCCCGCCGCCGCAAGCTGGAGGAGAACGCCGCGCGGCTGCGGCTCGACGTCGAGGTCGTCTCCGAGCCGCCGCCCGCTTCCGCCGGGCTGTTCGGCAAGATCCTCGTCGACGCCCCCTGCTCCAACACCGGGGTCCTCCGGCGCCGCCCTGACGCGCGCTGGAACTGGAGCGAGAAACGGCTTGCCGCGCTGGTGAAGCTCCAGTCGGAGATCCTCGACGCGGCGGCGGCGCGGCTCGCGCCCGCCGGCACGATCGTCTACTCCACCTGCTCGAACGAGCCGGAGGAGAACTCCGGCCAGGCCGCGGCGTTCCTTGCGCGGCATCCCGGCTTCGCGCTCGTACGCGAGGTGGAGTCGGTGCCTTTCGAGAGCGGCGAGGACGGCGCCTATGCCGTCTCCTTCCGCCGCCAGTGATCCCCGCGGCAAGTTGCGCGGCAGTTTTGCCGCGAAAGCCAACAAGGAGCGCGGCAGAAATGGTGTAATTCACGCGATGGAACCCCATGCCAAGACCGCGCTTTCCCTCGCATAAAGAAGTCGGCGGTTGAGCATGAAGAAAAGGTGATGACATGAAAGAACAGGAACGAGAGGAGCTTCATCGCACGATATGGGCGATTGCGAACGACCCGTATGACGGGCTTACGCCCACCCGGGCCGCCCCCTGTGGCGGCGGTACCGGGCTTACGCCCGCCCAACCGAACAGGAGGCGGCGATGATAGCTTCTGGTTCTGTTGGCGCGGCGTCAGCCGAGCAGTCCAAGAAGATGCTCCAGCGTTGCTGGGGCTGGGACTACAAGTCGCCTTGCATCTACCAGATAACCATCGCCCTCGCCGACAGGCGATCGATGGCCCTCGGGCGGCTTGTAATCGACAGCGACGGCGAGGGCGACCCGATACAGGTCGAGGCCCATGTCGAGCTGACGGCGGCGGGTCGGGCGGTCGAAGCCGAGTGGCGGCGCATGGGCGAGTTTACACCCGCGATCAGGCCGCTTGAAATTCAGGTAATGCCCGACCACATTCACGGCATCTTGCGCGTGACCGAGCGGCTTGCCAGGCCTCTGGGCCAGATTTTGGCGGGTTTCAAGACCGGCAGCTCCAAGGCGGCGACGGGCAAGCCCGGCTTCTGGAGCGAGGGCTTTCAAGACACGATACTCTTTCACGAGGGGCAGCTCGACTCGATGTTTACCTACCTGCGCGACAACCCGCGCCGCCTCGCTGTGAAGCGCCTCCATCGCAAGTTTTTTACCGTGAAGCGAGACTTGGCGGTAGAGGTTGGGCTCACGCCCAATAGCGGTGGTTTGGCGCTCCATTTTCAGGCGATTGGCAACGAGGCGCTTTTGAAGTCGCCGATGATTTTTCAGGTGCAGTGCTCGCGCGCTTACCTCGCCTACAAGCGCGTGGCAAAGCCGGGCGGCGGGCTCAAGATAGCGCGAGACGAGGCGGGGCGGCCGATTGTCGAGCTTAAGACGCCCGAGTTTGACGAGAAGCTCAAGATGCTTCTCTCGATGGCCGAGAAGGGCGCGGTCTTGATGTCGCCCTGCATTTCAGACGGCGAGCGCGAGATCGCCCGCCGTGCGATGGAGGCGAATGCAAAGCTGATCACGCTTTCAAACAAGGGATTCTCGCCGCTCTTCAAGCCGAGCGGCAGGGCGTTTGACAGCGCGAGCGAAGGGCGGCTCTTGATGCTTGCGCCCGCTGGCTGGCCCTACTGCCCAGGCGAAAAGAAAATGACGCGCTTCGACGCTTGCGCGCTAAACCGCATCGCCCAGCTAATGGCGGGTGACGGCGCGGCAGAGATCAACTACCACGGCATGAGGCCCGCCAATATCGACGCGTTGGTAAGGGCGGCGTGTTTGGTTGGCAAGTCGCCAGCCGAACCGCGCCCCGCCACCGCGAGCAGGAGGGTCGCTTAATGAGCAAGCTCAGCGAGATGATTGCCCGCCTCTGCCCCAACGGGGTGGAGTATAAGAAGCTGGGGGAGGGGTAAACAATCACTTAAATCAAGTTTACTTCTGGAAGCGGCAGTTTGCGCGGCGGATTGGGAATCCGGGCGGGGCGTCGGACAAGGCCGCGCCGGTTATGCTATAATACACACACATGGCCGAGTTCGTACATCTACACCTTCATACCACCTATTCGCTGCTCGACGGGCAGTGCCAGATCGTGCCGCTCGTGAAGAAGGCGCGGCGGCTGGGCATGAAGGCGCTTGCCGTCACCGACCACGGCAACCTGTTCGCGCTCAAGAGCTTCTACGACGAGTGCCGGTCGAAGAAGGACAAGGTCTACGGCGAGCTCGCCGGCGCCACGGTCAAGCCCATCCTCGGCTGCGAGGCCTACGTCACCTCCACCGGCGACTACCTCAGCCGCGACAAGGGCGAGTTCCGCCACCACCTCTGCCTGCACGCGAAGAACCTGACCGGCTACCACAACCTCGTCAAGCTGATCTCCGAGGCCAGCGTCAACGGCTTCTACAACCGCCCGCGCATCGACAAGAGGCTCCTCGAGCGCTATCACGAGGGGCTGATGTGCTCCTCGGCCTGCATCGCCGGCGAGGTGGCGCAGGCGATCGCCGCGGGCGACGCGGCCGCCGCGGAAAGTGCCGCGGCCTGGTACCGCGACCTCTTCGGCGACGACTACTCGCTCGAGGTGATGCTCCACAAGGCGGCGAAGTCCGGCCCGGACGTGCCCGCCTCGGCGCAGCTCGAGTTCACCGACCTCTACGCGCGCCAGCTCAAGGTGGTCAAGGGCGCGCTGGAGCTGGGGAAGAGGCTCGGGATCCGCGTTATCGCCACCAACGACGTCCACTTCCTCGACGCGGAGGATGACGACTCCCACGACGTCCTCCTGGCGCTCTCTACCGGCAAGAAGCTATCGGACGAGAAGCGTCTCGTCTACACCGGCCAGGAGTACCTCAAGACGGCGGACGAGATGGCGGCGCTGTTCGCCGAGTGTCCAGAGGTGGTGGCGAACACGCTCGAGGTGGCCGAGCGGATCGAGGAGTACAGGCTCGACGGTCCGCCGATCGTGCCGAAGTTCGCGATTCCGCCGTCCTTCGGCAACGAGGCCGACTACGCGAAGCGGTTCGGCGCGGACGCGCTGAAGACCGAGTTCGACGAGGACAAGGCGGGCAACTTCGAGCGGCTCGGCGGCTACGACAAGGTGCTGCGGGTGAAGTTCGAGGCGGACTACCTCGCCTCGCTCGTCTGGGCCGGCGCGGCGAAGCGCTGGGGCGACCCGTTGCCGGACGACATCCGTGCGCGGCTCGAGTTCGAGCTCAGGACGATCAAGCTGATGGGCTTTCCCGGCTACTTCCTCATCGTCTGCGACTACATCCGCGCCGCGCGCGAGGAGTGCGGGGTGTGGGTGGGTCCGGGGCGCGGCTCGGCGGCCGGCTCGGCGGTCGCCTACGCGCTCTGGATCACCAACGTCGACCCGCTCAAGTACGACCTCCTCTTCGAACGGTTCCTCAACCCCGACCGCATCTCCATGCCCGACATCGACGTCGACTTCGATGACGCCGGGCGCGAGCGCGTACTCGACTACGTGACGCGCCGCTACGGGGCCGACCACGTCGCCCACATCGTGACCTTCGGGCAGATGGCGGCGAAGAGCGCGATCAAGGACGTCGGGCGGGTGATGGGCTACGACCTCGCCGCCACCAACAAGCTCGCCTCCTACGTCCCCGACACCCCCAAGATCACCTTCAAGGCGGCGATGAGCCCTACCGGCAAGCACGGCGAGGCCAACAAGGACTACTCGCCCGACCTGGTGGACGCCTTCAACAGCACCGACCCGACGGTGCACTCGCTCATGGCGCGCGCCGCCCGGCTCGAGGGCTGCATCCGCCAGCCCGGCGTACACGCGTGCGGCGTCATCATCTCGCGCGATCCGATCGTCGCGACCCTGCCGGTGATGCAGACGCCGGAGAAGGGCGGGAAGAAGAAGTCCGACGGGGAATCTGCCGCGGGCGGCGACAAGCTGCTCACCACCCAGTACGACGGCCATTTCGTGGAGCCGGTGGGACTCCTCAAGATGGACTTCCTCGGGCTCAAGACCCTCACAGTCGAGAAGGAGTGCGTCGCGCTTCTCGGCAAGGACAGCCCGCGCGTCCCCGAGGCAATCCGCGGCGCCGATGGGTTCCTCGATCCGGACAGGATTCCGGACGACGACCGCGAGACCTACGAGCTCTTCGGTCGCGGCGAGACCACCGGCCTCTTTCAGTTCGAGTCGCCGGGCATGAAGAAGTGGCTCCGGGCACTCCAGCCCGAGCGGCTCTCCGACCTCGTGGCCATGAACGCGCTCTACCGCCCCGGCCCGATGGAGTACATCCCCGATTTCGTCGACCGCAAGCAGGGCCGCAAGGAGGTGGCATACGACCATCCGCTGATGGAGCAGCGGCTCAAGGACACCTACGGCATCACCGTCTACCAGGAGCAGGTGATGCTGCTCTCGCGCGACCTCGCCGGATTCTCGCGCGGCGACTCCGACATGCTGCGCAAGGCGATGGGCAAGAAGCTCATCGACGTGATGAACGAGCTGAAGGCGAAGTTCGTCAAGGGCTGCCTCGCGAATCCGGCCTTCCGCGTCGGCGAGTGGGAGGACGAGGCGGCGGCGATGCGCCTCGTGGAGAAGATCTGGAGCGACTGGGAGGCGTTCGCGTCCTACGCGTTCAACAAATCCCACTCCGTCTGCTACGCGTGGATCGCCTACCAGACCGGCTACCTCAAGGCGCACTACCCGGCCGAGTTCATGTGCGCACAGATCTCGTCCGAAATCGGCAACTTCGACAAGCTCCCCGGCTTCGTCGCCGAGGCGCAGGAGATCGGGCTCGCGCTGAAGCTCCCGGACGTCAACGAGTCCGGCGCGCGGTTCACCCCGACCCGCGACGCGCGCGGCATCCGCTACGGTCTCGGCGGCATCAAGGGCGTCGGCGCGGCGGCGGCCGAGGCGATCGTCGCCGAGCGCGAGGCGAACGGCCCCTACACCGGGTTCGTGGACTTCTGCATGCGCCTCGCTGGCCTCAGCCTCGTCAACCGCCGCGTGCTCGAGAACCTGGTGCGCACCGGCGCGTTCTCCACCCTCGAGCCCAACCGCGCCAAGCTCTTCGGCAACATCGAGTTCACGCTCAAGAAGTCCCAGCTCCACGCCAAGGAGAGCGCAAGCGCGCAGACGAACTTCTTCGACCTCATGGCCGACGGCGGCAAGGAGGTGGCGGATGACTCATGCCTCGCCGACTTCCCGCCCTGGGCGCCGGCCGAGGACCTCAAGAACGAGCGCGACTTCCTCGGCGTCTACATCTCCGGCAACCCGCTCGCGTGCTGCGCCGAGCTGCTCCGGGAGGCGTCGGCGATGCGGGTCGACCGCAAGGACGCCGAGACGGTGCCGTTCGACTTCTCGATGATCGAGCGCAGGAAGGAACCTGCGGAGGAGGCGGACGAGGCCGAGGGCGCGGACGACGAGACCGTTGGCGAAGGCGAGGCGGACGGCGAGGACGCTGCGGAGGCGGAGGCGCGCGAGGAGCGGCAGGACGTCGAGTCGCTTCTTCGCACCGGCGAGGAGAAGGACTGGATCCTCAAGGGCCTCGCGCGCGCCGCGCTCAGGGCGAAGGGCGGAGTGAACTGGTCCGACCGGGACGCCGTCAACAAGGCGGTGGCGAAGCTCAAGCCCGTGATCAAGGCGGCCGCCGACAAGACGCTCCTCAAGAAGATCGACGTCCGGGCGGTGGGGATCCTCGAGCAGTGCTTCGTGAAGACGCCGAAGCCGCGTCCCGACGGCAGCGTGGGCGCGAAGTGGGCGGTGCTCGCGCTTGACGACGGCCGCGGCCGCGCGGAGGGCGCGGCGTTCGCCAAGGTGTGGACGCAGTGCGCCGGCCTCGAGCAGAAGAAGGACCAGTTGGTGATGGTGACGGGCGAGATCGCCCACAAGGCGGTCTACGCGAAGGACGATGTCCGCCGCGAGCATCCCCAGATTGGCGACCTTTCCTTCACCATCAAGGAGGCGATGCCGCTCGAGGACGCAATGCCGATGGTGTCGAAGGGGCTGACGGTGCGGCTCGACAGCGCCGACCCCGACACGCCGCGCCGCGCGGCGGCGCTGAACGAGGCCGTCGCGAAGAGCCCCGGCCTGCTGCCGGTCCGCATCGAGCTCGATCACGAGGGACGCACGGTTGAGGTGGAGCTCCGCGGCCGCGCGGCGGTCACGCTCTCCTTCCTCTCCGAGCTCGACAAGGCCGTCGGCCAGGGCTGCATCTCCTTCGGGCTCTCGGATGAGCTGACGATCACGCCCCGGGAGCCGATGCCCTGGGAGGCGTAGGCCGGACGATTTTAAAAAAAACAAAAAAGAAAGGAATGAACATGAACAAAAAGACACTCGGTGCGGCGGTGCTGGCCGCGATTGCCGCCGCAGGCGGATGCACTACGGCGGTGGAGGAGCCGCAGCTCGCGCCGGCGAAGATCACCCTCTACCTGAACGCCAAGCCGATCCGCGACCTTTCGGCGTCGTCGTGCGCGCCGGTGCTCGGCTACGCCGGCGGCGGCGTGGGCGGCGGCGAGGATGCGAAGTGGCTCTTCGAGACCCATCGCGCCGAGGCTGCGCGGCTGTTCCGGCAGTGCGGCGCCAGGTTCGTACGCCACTGGAACGCCGTCCGCCAGTGGCAGATCGGCGCTGGCGCGCTGCTGGTCAAGGACAGGAAGACCGGCAAGTTGAAGAACCGCTTCGCGGAGTGGACGACCGACATGAAGAACGCCTTCTCCTTCTACAAGGAGTACGGCATCAAGGTGATTCTGACGCTCGAGAACTACGGGGCGATCACCAACCTGGAGACGGGTGCCAGCACTTCCGACATCGGCGTCGTCAAGCAGCACATCTGCGACTACGTGCAGTGGATCGTCGACAACGGATTCGAGGAGGTGGTCGCCGGCTTCGAGCTCGGCAACGAGCCGTACTGGGCCGGCGGCCAGATGTTCACGAGCCAGTTCGACACGCCGGAGAACTACGCCGCCAGGTGGTGCGAGATCGTCCCCGAGATCAAGCGGATCTTCCCCAAGTGCCAGATTGGTATGCCGCTCGCCGAGTACTTCAGCGCAGACCCGGACATCGCCGCGGTGCGCGCCCGCACCGAGCAGGCCGACAAGCTCGAAGCGAAGGGGTATTTCGACGCCAGCTGCATGAACCAGTGGTCGGCGCGCTTCATCAAGGCGATGGCCCCGCAGCTCCATAACGTCAGCCACGTCATCTACCACTCCTACGGCGCGGACGCACCGTTCTCCGCCACCTACTGGGGGCTGCGCCGCTACCGCCGCTTCACCGAGGCGTTCCCCGAGCTCAGGGGCAAGAAGTTCTGGATCACCGAGTGGCGCGACCGGTCCGACGAGGAGGTGCCGTCGCACCAGCGCTTCCGCGAGACGCTGAACAAGTCCGCCTTCATGCTGATGATGGTCGCCCATCCCGACGTGGACGGCATGAACCTCCACGAATTCCGCTGCCAGACCGGCTCGCTGATGTGGTCCAACTGGGATTCGAAGACCAAGACCGGCAGCTGGCAGGTGCAGTGGATGAACGGCGGTCCGGACCGCCCCGACTTCGAGTCGGCCGGCGAGAGCCGCGCCGAGGTCGGAAGCATGGGTCCGGCGATGCAGCTGATGGTGGAGACGCTCCTTCGCTATCCGGTGGTGATGGACTTCGGTAGCGCCAACTACGGCGCGTTCTCGGCGGGCGCGTCGAACGCGGTCTGGGCATGCTCCGACTACTACGCGAGCGTTCTCGACCGCCGGCTCGGCCTCCGCAAGGGGCTTGCCGCCTCCGACCTCCCGAAGATCAAGGGCGACTGCGAGTACCTCGTGACCCGTTCCAAAGACAAGGGCATCTGGGCGGTCCTCTGCGTGAACATGAACCCGCACGACGTCGAGTTCGACTTCGAATTCGACGGCTGGTGCATCCCGGGCGCGCCCGACATCCGTTCGACCTTCTGCGACGAGAAATACGCCGACGCGCACGAGATCGCCGGCTTCGGCCGCCTCTCGCGCGAGCTGGCCTACCAGCCTTTCGCGATGGGTGTCGGCAAGTACCGGGTGCGCATCCCGGGCAACTCGGTGACCACCGTCACCATCCCCGTGCGCCCGACCTGGAAGGGCAACGCGGCCGCGGAGATCCTGCGCGCGGCGGTTCTCCTCGACGCACCGTTCCCGCTGCGGCCCGCCTGCGGCGCGGACCAGTCGCCGGACGACTACCACTACTTCGGCGAGCTCGACCGCTACGGCAAGCTCACCGTGACTGAGAAGGGACGGAAGGTCTGCGACGCGAAGGTCGGCAAGCTGCACGACGCCTCGGCGCTCAGGACCCTGAAGGTGTCCGACCCTGAGCGCAAGCTCGAGCTGGTGCTGGAGACCGACATCCAGGACCCGGAGATCTTCGCCAAGCTCAAGGCCGACATCGCCAGATTCTATGAGGTCGAACTCAAATAGCCCCGCGTCCGTCGCGCCGTGCTGCCTGACCATCGCCGGCAGCGACTCCGGCGGCAACGCCGGCGTCCAGGCCGACCTGCGCGCGTTCCACGCCTACGGCCTCCACGGCTGCACCGTATTCGCCGCGCTGACCGCGCAGAACCCGTCCGGCGTAAGCGCCGCGATGGCGGTGCCGGCAGACTTCGTCGCCGCGCAGCTCGACGCGGTCGTTGGCGTCTACTCCATCCGCGCGCTGAAGACCGGCATGCTCGCCGACGTCGCCGCGATCGAGGCGATCGCCGCGCGGATCGGGGAGCATCCCGAGATCGCCAAGGTGGTCGACCCGGTGATGATCGCCACTAGCGGCGCGCGGCTCGTCTCCGAGGACGCGGTGGAGTCGATCAAGCGGCGGCTCCTGCCGCTCGCGACGATTGCCACCCCCAACCTGCCTGAGGCGGAGGCGCTGTGCGGGCTCGACCCTGCGGACGGTGCCCGCGCCGCCGACGCCGCCCACGCGGCGGAACTGGCGCGGGAGATCTGCGGCCGCTACGGCTGCGCGACGCTGGTGAAGGGCGGCCACGGCTCCGGCCAGGCGGCGGTGGACGTGCTCTGTACGCGCGCGCCTGACGGCGCGTTTGCCATTAGCGAGTTTCCGCTACCGTGGATAGAGAATCCCGTCTCGACCCACGGCACCGGATGCACGCTGGCCGCAGCACTCGCGGCGGAACTGGCGCTCGGGCGCGGAATCGAGGCGGCGGTCGCGGGCGCGAAGGAGCATGTCCACCGCGCCATTGCGGGCTCGTATCTGGTCGGAGACGACTGCGGAGTGCTGGGCTTCGCGCCGATGGTCTGACAAGGAGGATGGCGATGGCGTACTTTACCGAGACGGCGGATGGAGTGGTGCTGAATGTGCTGGCGCAGCCGCGTTCGTCGCGTAGCGGCGTCGACGGCGTCGTCGGCGACGCGCTCAAGGTGCGGATCCGCTCGGCGCCGGTCGACGGCAAGGCGAACAAGGAGATGGTGGAGACGCTGGCGGACGCTTTCTCGCTGCCGAAGAACCGGGTGAACTTTGTCGGCGGCGAGACTTCGAAGAACAAGCGCATCCTGCTCGCGGGGCTTGGCGCGGCGGAACTGCGCGCGGCGGAGGAAGGCGGATGGAAGGGGAGATGACAATCGGCGAATTTGCCGCGGAGCTTCGCCGCGGCGCGCGCGCGGTGCTGCAGGTGCGCCACGCGGAGCGTCCGAAGATCGACCACGACGATCCCACCTTCGGCGACAGGCTGCCGATTACCGAGGCGGGCATGGCCACCGCGCTCCGCTTCGGCGCCATGCTCGCGGAGTTTCGTGACGACGTCACCTTCGTCTCCAGCCCGCTCCGGCGCACCCGGATGACCGCCGCAGCGATTGCGGAAGGGATGGGGGTTGAGGCGCCGGCGATCCCGGTCGACGAGCTCTTGGGCAATGGGTCGTTCTACTACGACGATCCGCTCATTGTGCTGAAGGTGTTCAAGGAGCGGGACTTCTTCGAGGCGTGCAGCGAATACTACGCGACCGGGAATCTCCCCGGCTTTCGTCCGCTCGCCGCCTCGGCGGACAGATGCGAGCGCTGGCTGCTGGAGCGGCTGGAGCGGCGGCTTCTGATCGCCACCACCCACGACTGCTACATTGCGGCGCTGCTCGCCGCGCGCGGCGCGATTCCGCAGTTCTCCCGCGCAAACTGGCCGCGCTTCCTCGATTCCGCCGCGATTCTCGTCTACCCCGACGGCTCGCGCCGCTACGCGCTCGTCCGCGCCGGCCTCTCCGACGGCATCTGCGGCGTTGCGGTCTAAGCCACGAGCCACCCGCCTGCGCCAGATGTTGCTGCCTACGTCAAGGCTACGGCGGGCAGGCGAATATGGTATAATACACGCCAAATGAACGTCTACAACAGCCTCTCCAGGAGAGTCGAGGAGCTCAAGCCCCTCGAGGGTAACGTCGTCCGCCTCTACACCTGCGGGCCGACCGTCTACAACTTCGCCCACATCGGCAACTTCCGCGCCTACATGTTCGAGGACGTCCTCCGGCGCGTCATCCAGTTCTGCGGCATGGGCGTGAAGCAGGTGATGAACCTCACCGACGTGGACGACAAGACCATCCGTAACGCCAACGCGAACGGGGTCGCGCTCGGCGACTACACCCAGACCTACAAGGACGCATTCTTCGCGGACCTGAAGACGCTCAACATCCAGCCGGCCGAGGTCTACCCGGCGGCGACGGACCACATCCCTGAGATGATCGCGTTCGTCGCGAAGCTGGTCGAGAAAGGCGTCGCCTACCAGAGCGACGACGGCTCGGTCTACTTCAGCGTCCGCAAGTTCCCGAGCTACGGCAAGCTCGCGCATATCGACTTCGACCACCAGCAGACCGGCCTCAGGTGCGCGGCCGACGAGTACGACAAGGAGAACGTGGGCGACTTCGCGCTATGGAAGGCGTGGGAGGAGTCGGACGGCCCCGTCGGCTGGGACTCGCCGTGGGGGCGCGGCCGCCCGGGCTGGCACATCGAGTGCTCGGCGATGTCGATGAAGTACCTCGGCGAGTCGTTCGACCTCCACACCGGCGGCATCGACAACCTCTTTCCGCACCACGAGAACGAGATCGCCCAGGCCGAGGCGGCGACCGGCAAGCCGTTCGTGCGCACCTGGATGCACTGCGCCCACCTCAAGGTAAACGGCGAGAAGATGTCCAAGTCGGCCGGCAACTTCTTCACCCTGCGCGATCTCGTCGAGAAGGGGTATACCGGGCGCGAGATCCGCTACGTTCTCGTGAACGCCCACTACCGCACCGGGCTCAACTTCGCCTTCAGCGCGCTCGAGGACGCGCGGCGCTCGCTCGCCCGCGTAGACGAGTGCGTCGACAAGCTCGAGGCTGCTGCGGCCGGTGCCGCGGGCGACCTCGCCGCCGCGCCTGCTTTCGCGGCGAAGTGCCTTGAGGACTTCACTGCCGCCGTCTCCGACGACCTCAACCTGCCGCGCGGATTCGCCGCGCTCTTCGAGCTCGTGCGCGGCGCCAACGCCGCGATGCAGTCCGGCGGGCTCAAGCCGGCCGAGGCGGCCGCCGTGCTTGCGGTGTTTCGTCGCATGGACGAAGTGCTGGGCGTGGTGTTCTTCGGCCGGGCGAAGGCCGAGGCGGTCCCCGCCGAGATCCAGGCGCTCGTCGACTGCCGCGCCGCCGCGCGTGCGGCGAAGGACTGGGCGGAGTCGGACCGGATCCGCGACGAGCTCGCCGCCGCCGGCTGGGCGGTGAAGGACTCCAAATCCGGCCAGCAGCTCAGCCGCATCTAAGCCAAAAGCCACGCGCAGCGCTATTTTTGTTATAATACACCTAAATGGACAAGGTATACCAGACTGCCGTCTTCGAGGGCGGGGTGCTGCGCGTTATGGCTTCCGGCGTGAAGAGCCGGGAGGCCGTGTTGGCGCTGCCGCTCGGGCGGCTGCTCGTCAGGCTGGTACGCGTCGCCGAAGGCGAGGACCCGGTCGAGGTAGCGCGCGGCATATTGTCCGCGGCAAGTCCGTTCCCGGACGAGTCGCTTGCGGTCGGTCTTGAGCAGGTCTGCGACGAGGCCGACGGCCACGCAGTGTACCTTGCTGCGGCGCTGCCCGAGGGCTCGGCCGACGACATCGCCGACGCGCTCGACGCGGCGAAGCTGAACGTCGTGAGGGTCGACGCGCTGGTGCTCGGCGAGCTGCGCGGCGTCTGGCGGGCGATTGGCGGCGAGGGCCGCCGGCTCGTGGTATTCGAGGGTCCGGACGGCGTTTCGCTCGTCGTCCTCGACGCTGACCTCCCCGTCTCCATCCGCGCTGCGTCTCCGGGCTTGGACCTGAGGCGCGAGGCGATGCTTTCCCTTTTGGAGGCCGAGGACTTCGGCGGACCGAAGCCGCTCGGCGAAGTTGTTCGCGTCCGGCGCGAGGCCGAGGATTCCGCGGCGGATTCCGCGGCGGAACCACCAGCCGAGCCTGCGCCCGACCCGCTCGCCTCGTTCGGCGCGCCGGTGCGCTCGATCGAGATCGGCGCCGACGCGGGGCTCGCGGGCATAGCCGAGCGCACTGCCGAGGACGGCTCGCTCAACGCGATGCCCGACAGCTGGCGCGAGGTGCTGGCCGAGACGCGCTTCAAGGCGAAGCTCCTGCGCAACATGATTGCCGCGGTGGCGGTGTGGCTGGTGGCGATGGCGGTCCTTTTTGGGGTGCCGATCGCATACGGATACATGACCGACTACCAGAAGGAGCTCTGCAAGCGCCACGCCAAGCAGTACAAGGCGGTGTCGGACAAGAAGGCGAAGGTGAAGCTGGTCAGGAAGTATTCCGACCATTCGCGCGGTGCGCTGGAGATAATGAAGGCGGTGTCGGACCGTCTGCCCGCCGGGGTGACGCTCTCCTCCTGGGACTTCACGCGCGACGACGGCGTGCGCCTGCGCGCGGAGTCGGACGACTCCAGCTCCGCCTACCAGCTCAAGGACGCGCTTGCAGAGATGTGCGCCGAGGGCGAGGACGGCGAGGACGGCGAGGGCGAGAAGATCTTCGAGGTGGTGCGCCTCGGCGCGCTCAGCAAACAGAAGGACGGCAGGCAGAAGTTCGAGATCGAGTGCAGCCGCAGGATGGAGGAGGAGTAGCCGACATGGACGACGCGAAGCTCAGGGAGAAGGCGATGCTGGCCGTGGTAGCCGTTGTCGTACTCTACGCCGTCGCGGTCGGGGTCTGGTTCTTCAGCGCCGAAAGCGCGTGGAAGCGCGCGGCGAAGGCGTATCGCAGGGAGTGCGACCGGTACGAGCAGGAGGAAAAGCTCATTTCCGAGAGGCGCAAGTGGAACGAGCTCTACGACCGCGAAAAGGCGGCGATGCCCACCTTCGAGGCGGGCAAGGCGACGGACACGGTGTGGCTCAGGAAGGTGGAGGATCTCGCGCGCACGAATCTGGTGCTGATCACCTCGATCGACTCCGGCAAGGAGGTGGAGGCGGGGGACGTCCTGGAGCTGCCGATCGAGGTGAAGAGCTGGGAGGGTTCGCTGGAGGCGCTGGTGAAGTTCATGCACGCGCTCGAGAACACGCCAGAGGGGATGTTCGACGTCAAGGAGATCAGCCTCAAGCCCAGCCAGAAGAAAGGGTATCTCAGGGGGTCGCTTTCGATAACCTGCGCGTACATGAGGGAGTAGGATTTACAACGAAAACGGAGCGGTGAACATGAAATCAAAGTTCAAGACTCTACTTATGCTGGCGGTCGTGGTCATCCTGTCTGCCGAGACAGCCGTGGCTAAGGAACAGGAATCGGAGAATTCCAGATTGCTGCGCCCTGGCGGACTGTTGTCGCCCCGACGTTCCCCTTTGCGCTACAATCCGTCCGCCAACACTCCCTCGGCGACTTCTCTCCAGACCTCGTCTTCGCCGTCTGGGACTGCTGACAAGAAGGTGGAGCCGGGTGGTAGGTCGATCGAGTTCAACCAGGCGCCGGTGGAGATGGTCTTCAAGGTCTACGGCGAGCTGAAGAATGTGACCGTCCTCAAGGACCCCCAGACGCCGTCCGCCACCATCACCCTGCAGCCGCTGCAGGGCCAGGAGCTGTCCGACGAGGACAAGCTCGAGGCGATCGAGACGGTGCTGGAGATGAACGGCATCCACCTCGAGCCCTACGGCGAGAAGTTCTGCCGCGCGATCCCGCGCAGGGACGTGCGCAAAGACGGCATTCCGCTGATCATGGACCCGAACGCGGAGCTCAGGGAGTCGACGCGCGTCGTCTCGCTGGTGGTACCATTCCACAACATCTCGATCGAGGAGGCGCAGAAGGCGCTGGAGGGCTTCAAGTCCGCCAACGGAGTGCTGCTCGTCTTCGAGCGCACCAACTCGATCATCATCACCGACACCGAGGCGAACATCAACCGGATGCGCGAGATCGCCCGGATGATCGACGTGGAAACGCCAATCACCGAGAACGTGTATGTGCGCCAGATCCGCAACGCGGCGGCGGTGGACATCAAGACGGCGCTCGAGGCGATTGTGCAGAAGAGCAAGGAGGAGCAGGAGAAGAACGGCAAGCAGCCAGGCCCTGCGGCACAGGCGGCGCCTGTCAGCCACTTCGGTCCTCGTCTTCTCAACCGCGCCAATCCGCAGCCGGCGGCGCCGGTAAACCAGCCGTCGCTCGTGACCTCGGTCTCCGACGCCGACCGCGGCATGATCCGCGGCAAGGTGCTGATCCTCTCCGACGAGCGCTCGAACAAGCTCATCATCGTGACCTCGAAGGCGAACATGGACTTCTTCGACAAGGTGATCGAGCAGTTGGACGTGGAGACGACGCCGCCGACGGTGGTTAAGGTCTACCGGCTCAAGTACGCGGACGCTGAGGACGTCTCGGACATGATCAACGATCTCATCGGCAACGCGCCGTCGAGCAAGGCAAGCGCGAAGTCGAGCCAGAACGCCGCGGCGAAGACCTCGACCGGCGGCGGCGCGAACATGACGACCGGCCGCACATCCGCGACGCGCCAGCCGGCGAACAAGCGCACCGGCGAGCCGCAGGCGGGCGAGCTCTCCAAGGAGAACACCACCGTCCTCGCCGACAAGCGCATCAACGGCCTCGTGGTGATGACCCAGAAGGAGCTGGTCCCCACGGTCGAGGCCATCATCGAGTCGATGGACATCAAGCTGAGCCAGGTCTTGATCGAGACGGTGATCATCGAGGTCACCCTGGGCGACGGACTGAATACGGGGATTGACTGGGTGCGTTACAACAAGGACGGGAAGAACGGTATGAGCCGGAAGTCGGGCGACGGCTATGCACTTGGCGGCGGCGGCGGCGGCAACGCGGAGGCCCTGTTCGGGTTCGCAGTGTCGAATGCCGTCAATTACATTGTCAACCCGACTGGGAGCGGCATCAACTACTTCCTCAAGTCAGACAGGCTGAACCTGGCCGCCATCATCAACGCCTCGAAGAACGACGACCGTTCGAAGTATATCGCCTCGCCAATCGTCATGACCGTGGACAACAAGGAGGCGACGATCGAGGCGACGGAGTCCCGCAAGTTCTACAGCGGCTCGACGAGTTCCTCTTCGGGCAGCCTCTACGGATCTGTGTCTTACAACTATTCGGACAAGGATCTCGGAATCAAGATCAAGGTGACGCCGAAGATCAACCCGAACGGGACGGTCATGCTTGAGGTCGAGGAGGAATATTCTCAGCTGGGGGCCGGACAGTCTGTGCTGGTGAGCAGCAGTGCGAGCAACGGGGCTCCGTCGAAGGAAACAGTTGACACGGCCTTGCAGAGGAAGATGTCCGCCGACATCCTGCTGGAAAACGGCCAAACGGTCGTCCTGGGGGGGCTGACGGAGACGAAGACGAGCGAGAGGCAGACAGGCATCCCGATTCTGAAAGACATCCCTTGGATTGGCAAATGGCTTTTTGGCAAGGTTGAACAATCGGAGGATCGCAAGGAGCTGCTTGTCTTCATGACGCCCTATGTCCTGGACGATGCTGAGAGCGCGCAGGTCGAGGCACTTCGCCGGAAGAAGACGCTTTCCGACCCCAATCCGTGGGACGACCACGGCTGGTCGCTTAGCGAGCTTGCCGACCCGGTCGAGAAGAAAGAGCAGCTCCGCCGCCTGAAGGACGAGTGGAAGAAGCAGGACGAGGAGCGCAAGACCAAGATCGCCATCGAAAAGGCCAAGGTCGAGCGCGTCAAGGCGCTGGAGAAGATGTCCCAGGACGAGCGCGAGCTCTGGCTTAAGATGCACAAGGAAGAGCTCGACGAGGAAAAGCGCGAGGAGCTGGAGGAGAAGATGCTCGACGAGAAGAGCCAGGAGGATCTAAAGAAGCTGGCCGCCGAGGTGCGCGAGCGCAAGCTCAAGGAGGCGGCAGCGGAGCTTGGCGCGGCGGACGAGGCCTACAGGGGCGAGAACGCCCGCGCGGTGAAGAATCGCGATGACGCCGAGAAGGCCGAGAAATAAGTGAAGCTTAGGAAAGGAGACAAGCCATGAAGTTCATAGCCGCAGCTCTGTGTGTCGTTTCGCTGTCGACCGCCTCGTTCGCCGAGACGCAGCGCGAGAGCGAGTTCGCCTCCAGCGGAAGCTGGACGCCGTTCGCCATCGGCCTGTTGCCGCCGGCCCAGGTTTCCGGCGCGGACTGGGACGTCACCGGGCTGAGGGTCGGCATCCTCGCCGCCCGCCACCACAACGTGCTTTTCCTGAGCGCGAGCGGACTCGTAGACCTCGTCACCGGCGACGTGAACGGCATCGAGGTGGCGGGTCTCTGCAACCATGTTGGCAAGAGCTCCGGCGTGTTCCAGGTCGCCGGCGTCGTCAACAGCGTCGACGGAGACTTCGCCGGTGTGCAGGTGGCGGGCGTCTACAATGCGGTCAATGCCGAGGCTGCGGGCATGTCGGTGGCCGCGTTCAACCGCGCCGAGACGATGGAAGGGTTGCAGGTAGGTCTATTCAACCGTGCCCGGGCGCTCAGCGGGGTGCAGGTCGGCGTGGTCAACCTGGTCGAAGACGGGTCCGAGTGCATCCAGCTTGGCCTCGTCAACGTGATGCGCGACGGGATCTACCCGGCGATGCCGGTCATGAACATTGGCTTCTGAGGCCGGGGAGGTGATTGGCTTGATCGGAAGGATTATGGTGCCGCTGGCGGCGGCGGCGATGTCCGGGTGCTGGACGTTCAACGAATCCGAGTATCCGGTGGAGGAGACGACCGCTGCGGCGACTAACCTCTCTGTGGCGGTAATCGGCTACAAGGCGACGTTCACCGACTACGAGCCCGTGACCGGCTACTCCTCGGTGTATGTGCCCGGCTGGTACGGCTACCGCTACTACCGCCCTGGCCATTTCGAGACCGTCGCCTCCACTGCCTATGTGCCGTTCCGGCGCGAGTCAGACGCCTACCTGGTGCGGGCGAAGGAGCGGTTCGAGGACGCTGGCTTCGTCGTCGGCGCGGCGGTGCCGAAGGTGGCGGTCGAGGTGCAGTTCGCGGGGCCGTTCGACTCGGATGGGGACCTGAGCCGGGCGCTGCTGTGGTCGGTCGGGACGATCTTCTTCTGCGACTACTCCTCGCAGCGCTGGACGGCGAAGCTGACGATCCGCGACAACACCGACGGCAGGCTGCTGCTGCGGCGCGAGTTCGAGCAGAAGTACGAGGCGAACGTGTTCTCGCCCATTCCAATCTTCGGGCCGGCGTCGTGCGACAAGACCAGCTCGGCGGCCATGCAGTGCTGGTGCCTCTCGGCGCTCACCGACCGCACCGTCGCCGTCGCCACCGCCTTCCTCGCCGGAGGCAAGTGAAGTTGTAGAAACTCCGATGGTTGTTGGCTCTCGCTACACACCAGCAATTCAGCGGAGCGGGACAGCCGAGCGAAGCGAGACAGCCGAAGGCCGCGAGAGCCATACGGATCGGAGTTTATAAAACTTAATCACGAAATACAAACATGTCCACAGCAGTAATAGAAAGAGTCTCGGCTGAAGTCGGGGTGAATGCCCTGCAGGCCGAGGCGGTGAAGAAGCTCCTGAACGACGGGTGCACGGTGCCGTTTATCGCCCGCTACCGCAAGGAGGCGCACGGCAACCTCGACGAGGTGAAGATCGGCAAGATCCAGGAACGCCTCGCCTACTACACCGAGCTCGAGGAGCGCAAGGCGACCGTCCTCAAGTCCATCGACGAGCAAGGCAAGCTCACCGACGAGCTCCGCGCCCAGATCGAGGCGTGCTTCGTAAAATCCCGCCTTGAGGACCTCTACCAGCCCTACAAGCCCAAGCGCCGCACCCGAGCCCAGATTGCCCGCGAGAAGGGCTTCGAGCCTCTCGCCGACTCCATCTGGGCTGGCTCGCCCGACCCCGCCGCTGACGACGAGGCACTCCAGTACGCGCGCGACATCCTCGCCGAGCGCATCGCCGACATCGCCGACGTTCGCGGCGCAGTGCGCCAGGCCTACGCGAAGAAGGGCGTGGTGCGGAGCGAGGTGGTCCAGCCCCGTCCCGCCGAGCCCACCAAGTTCGAGCAGTACTACGACTTCTCCGAGCCGATTGCCGCGATTCCCTCCCACCGCTATCTCGCCATCCGCCGCGGACAGGCAGAGAAGGTGCTCTGGGTGCACATCGAGCTGGAGGCCGAGCCGGTCGTCGCGCGGATCATGGAGATCCTCTCCGCCCACACCCCCGCCTGCGCCAGGCCCGGCCCCGCGCGCGACCAGGTGGAGACCGCCGCACGCGACGCCTTCAAGCGCCTCCTCGCCCCGAGCTGCGAGATCGACGTAGCGGTCGAGAAGAAGTCCGAGGCGGACCGCGCCGCAGTCGAGGTGTTCGCCGAGAACCTGCGCCACCTGCTCCTCGCCGCGCCGCTCGGCGAGAAGGCTGTGCTCGCCATCGACCCCGGCATCCGCACCGGCTGCAAGGTGGCGATGCTCGGGCCGACCGGCAAGTACCTTGGCAAGACAGTCATCTTTCCGCTGCAGAACCCGCTCGAGGCCGCGAAGGCGGTGGCGATGATCGTGGCGAAGTACCACGCCGAGGCGGTGGCGGTCGGGAACGGCACCGCCGGGCGCGAGACCGAGCAGTTCGTGCGCGACACCCTGAAGAAGCTCAAGGCGCAGCATCCCGAGATCCCCACGCCGGTCGTGGTGTCCGTCTCCGAGCAGGGCGCCTCGGTCTACTCCGCCTCCGAGATCGCGCGCAAGGAGTTCCCCGACCTCGACCTCACCGTGCGCGGCGCGATATCCATCGGCCGACGCCTGCAGGACCCGCTCGCGGAGCTCGTCAAGATCGACCCCAAGTCCATCGGCGTCGGCCAGTACCAGCACGACGTCAGCCAGACCCTGCTCGCCGCCAAGCTCGACGAGGTGGTGGTAAGCTGCGTGAACGGCGTCGGGGTGGAATTGAACACCGCCTCTGCGCCGCTCCTGGAGCGGGTTTCCGGGCTCACCCCGGCGCTCGCGAAGAACATCGTCGAGTGGCGCGACCAGAACGGCAAGTTCACCTCGCGCACGGAGCTGAAGAAGGTGAAGGGGATCGGCGAGAAGGCGTTCGAGCAGTGCGCCGGCTTCCTGCGCATCCGTGACGCGAAGAACCCGCTCGACGCCTCGGCGGTGCATCCCGAGCGCTACGCGATCGTGGAGCGGATGGCGGCGGACGCGGGGATGGAGCTGAAGGCGCTCGTCGGCAACGGCGCCGCGGCGAAGAAGATCGACGTGAGGAAGTACGTCGCCCCCGGAGTCGGCGAGCCGACGCTGATGGACATCGTCGCGGAGCTCGCCAAGCCCGGCCGCGACCCGCGCAGCGTGTTCGTGCCGCCGGCGTTCCGGGACGACATCACCAAGATCGAGGACGTGCGCGAGGGGATGAAGCTCGAGGGCGTGGTTACCAACGTCACCGCCTTCGGCGCGTTCGTGGACATCGGCGTCCACCAGGACGGCCTCATCCACCTTTCCGAGCTTTCCGACCACTACGTGAGCGACCCGGCCGCGGTGGTCAAGGCGGGCGACCGGCTCACCGTGACGGTGATCGGCGTGGACGTCGCGCGCGGCCGGATCTCGCTCTCCGCCAAGTCAAAGCCGGTCGTCGGCGCGGGGGGCGGTGTTGGCGGAGGGGGACAGTCCCGCGCGCCGCGTCCGCGGCAGACCTCGTTCGGCGGCGGCTCGGGCTTCACCTGCAATCCATTCGCGAACCTCTGATGGAGAACCTCCTTGCAGTGGCGCGCCAGGTGGCGGTGCTCTTCGCGCTGATCGGCGCGGGGGCGGCGGCGCGCTGGACGGGGATCCTCAAGGACGCCGCGACGGAAGGGCTCGTGGACCTGCTGGTGATCGTGGTAACGCCGTGCGTGATCGCGAACTCGTTCGTCCGTCCCTTCGAGCCGTCGATGGCCGGCGGGCTTGCCGCGGCGTTCGCGATCGCCTTCGCCGCCCACGTGGCGGCGATATTCCTCGCCAAGGCGCTGGTCCGGAAGGGCGCGGCGGACACGCGCTGTGTGCTGCGGATGACGGTGGTCTTCTCCAACGCCGGCTTCATGGGCATTCCGCTCGAGCAGGCGATCATCGGCGCGGACGGGGTGTTCTACGGCTCGGCGTATATCGTGGCGTTCAACCTCTTCATGTGGACGTGGGGGCTTAGGGAAATGCAGGGTGACCGCGGCGGCGTGGGGATGCGGCGCATCCTCGTGAACCCGGGCACGGTGGGGCTGGCGGCGGGGCTGCCGGTGTTCCTCCTCTCGATACCGCTGCCGGCGGTGGTGTCCGCGCCGCTCGGGCACATGGCGGACCTCAACACGCCGCTGGCGATGATCGTGATCGGCCATTCGCTCGCCCGGGCCAACCTCGGCAAGGTGCTGAGGTGCGGCGCGGCGTATTTCGCGGCGTTTCTGCGGCTGGTGGCGTTTCCGCTCCTCGTGGTCGCCGCGCTCGTGCCGCTCCGCGGGCGGGTGCCGCGCGACATGCTGCTCGCGGTGGTGGTCGCCGCCTCGGCGCCGGCGGCGGCGATGGTGTCGATGTTCGCTACGCGCTTCCGCCGCGACGTGGACACGGCTGCGGCGCTGGTGAGCGGCACCACCCTCGCGAGCGTCGCCACCATGCCTCCGGTCATCGCCCTGGCGATGAAGCTGCTGTAACGATCCACGAATATGGTATAATACACAACTTATGAAGGAAAGGTTTTTCTCAAAGCTGGACTGGGCTGCGTTCTGGACGGCCACGGTCGCCACTTTCGCGGTGTATTTCTATACCCTCGGGCCATCCGTGGGGCTGGAGGACTCGGGCGAGCTCGCCACTGCCGCCGCCAACCTCGGCGTGCCGCATCCGCCGGGGTATCCGTTCTGGACCTTCTGCTCGTGGCTTTTCTGCAAGGCGTTCTCCTTCGTCACCTATATGGGCCATCCGACGCCGGCGTGGTGCGTCTCGCTTTGCTCGGCCGTGTTCGGTGCCTTAGCCGCCGGCTGCACGGCGATGCTGATCTGCCGTTCGGGACGGGACTTCATCGACGGCGAGGGACCCGGCGCGTGGCTGTCGTTCGGCGGCGGCGTCGCCGGCGCGCTCACTTTCTCGCTTTCGCCGGTCGAGTGGTCGCAGTCGACCATCGTGGAGATCTACTCGCTCAACGCGCTCTTCCTGATGTGGGTGTTCCTCCTTTCCTACCGCTGGATGCGCCGACCGTCCGACAAGATCCTCTGGACGACCGCCTTCGTCTTCGGTCTCGGCCTCACCAACTACCAGGTGCTGCTCTTCGCCATCGTGCCGCTCGCGCTCGTCATCGCGATGAAGAACCTGGGGCTGTTCCGGGACGTGTTCATCTACCTCACCCCGGTCGCGCTCACCTACCAGGTGCTGCAGATCGGCCAGCTCGTGCGCGCCGACCGCGCGATGAGCGCGGACGCGATCAACAAGCACCTGCCGCTGAAGGCGGCGACGGTGCCGTCCACCACGGTGCTCGTCCTCGGACTCGCGGCGATCGTCGTGTCGCTCGCCGTCGCGGCGTTCCTGAGCCGCCGCGGCAGCCGCGAGCGGGCGCGCAAGGCGGCGCTCTTTGGCGGCGTGGGCGGCGTCGTGCTGATGCTCGCGTCGATGTTCGTCTTTTCGTCGAAGGCGGCGTGGGTCGAAGCTGACCTCGAGCTTGCGCCGCTCGTCGAGCCGTGGCGCTACCTGCTCGTGGCCGCATGCGCGGCAGGCTCGGTCGTCGCCGCGGCGCTGGCGGCGCTGCGTCCGGCGGAGGATCCCGCGCCGGACGGCTTTGCCGCGCGCGTCGAGGCGCAGTTCTGCCGCGAGCTCTGGATCTCGGTCGCGCTCGCGGCGCTCGCGGTGGTGTTCGCCACGATGGTGCCGCAGGCCGGAGACGGCGGATACCTGGGGCCGAAGTATCCCTGGGGCAAGTCGACGCTCGTCTTCGTCTTGGTGCTGGCGGCGCTGTTCGCGATGTGCTCCTCGACGCCGCGCGGGCTCTCCTTCGCGGTGCCGGTGGCCGGCCTCCACATCGCGGCGTTCGTGCTCCTCTCGCGCGGTGCGCTCAACGGGCTCACGCATCCGACCACCTGGTACTTCTGCTGGCCGGTCGCCTGGAACTTCGCGCTGCTGGTGCTTTCGGTGCTGGCGTTGCCGAACGGGCTCAGCGTCGCCGGTGCGGCCTTCTTCGCCCAGCTCGGCGTCTCGTTCTACGCCTATATGCCGATTGTCAGCGACCTCAGGAACCCGCCGATGAACTGGGGCTATCCGCGCACCTGGGAGGGCTTCAAGCACGCGATTATGCGCGGCCAGTACGAGGCGATAGGCTTTCAGAAGCCGAGCTGGGGGCAGATCGCGAACTACTTCGAGGACGTGCGGGTGCAGTTCACCGACGTGATGATCCCGTTCGCGCTGGTGCCGTTCGCGGTCGGACACTGGATCGTGAAGAAGGAGAACCGCCGGGCGTTCTGGCAGTGGATGGTTCCGGCGCTGGTGTGCTTCCTCTTGATGAGCGTGCTGCTCGTGGGGCTCGCGAACGTGAAGGGCGACCTTCAGGACGGCTTCATCCAGAAGGTGAAGTTCATCTCCTCGCACGCGATGATCGCGCTCTGGATCGGCTACGGCCTCGTCTTCGCGTCGGCGATCGGGGTCAGGTGGCTCTGCGGCCGCGTGGCCGGGGCGCCGGACGGGCGGGAACCACCAAGCCGCCTAACGACCAAACTGCCTAACCGGATTGCCTTCGCCGCGGCGGCGCTGATGATCGCCGTCTCGCTCTTCGCGCCGCTCGTCGACAACTACTGCGGCAACTACCGGCTTGGCGTGAACGAGGTCGCGTTCAAGCTCGGCGGCTCGGAGCAGAACGGCCACACCTTCGGCTGGCAGTTCGGAGCCTACCAGCTTGAAGGAGCGAAGGCGATCAACGAGCAGATCGAGGCGGACGAGGAGCCGCTCCCCGATCCGACCTGGCCGCCGCCGATGGAGAAGTTCTCCATCTTCTTCGGCGGCACCGACCCGGGCCGGTTCGTGCCCACCTACATGATCTACTCGGCGCTCTTCCGCCCCGACGTCTACCTCATCACCCAGAATGCCCTCGCCGACGACACCTACATGTCGGTCGAGCGCGACCTCTACGGCGACGAGATCTGGATTCCGTCGAAGGAGGACTCCGCCGAGGCGTTCAACATCTACGTCGACGAGGTGCAGCGCGGCGTGAGGCCGGCGAATGGCGACGTGAAGATCGAAAACGGCCGGGTGCAGGTCACGGGCGCGCTCGGCGTCATGGAGATTAACGGCATACTCACCAAGATGATGCACGACCACGACCGCCTGCGCCACGCGTTCTACGTCGAGGAGTCGTACGTCATCCCGTGGATGTACCCGTACCTGAGCCCGCACGGCCTCATCATGAAGATCAACGCTGACCGCACCCCCTACGACGCGAAGACCGCGGCGAAGGACCGCGACTTCTGGGACTGGTACGTGCGGCGGCTCCTGAACGACCCCGCCTACCGGCGCGACTTCGCCGGACAGAAGAGCTTCTCCAAGCTCCGCGCCGCCATCGCCGGGCTCTACATCAAGCAGGGCCGCTACCGCGAGGGCTCCCAGGCCTTCCGCGAGGCGTGCCTCCTCTACCCCGCCTCGCCCGAGGCGACGTTCCGCTACGCCCAGGAGTGCCTGATGCCGTTCAGGAAGTGGAACGAGACGCTGGAGCTGATGGACTACACCGACCTCATCGACCCCAACAACCGCCGCACCCGCCAGCTGCGCGACTACGTGACCAGGATCCGCGCACTCACCGAGGAGACCGAGCGTCTCGAGGGCAAGCGCCGCTCCGGCAATCTCACCAACGCGGAGTCGCTCGCGCTTGCGCGCTGCTACTACGAAATGGGCAGGACGGTCGAGGCGGCCTCGCTCGTGCAGCCAATCGCCGACTCGCTCCAGAGCCCGGCCGACCTGCGCCTGGCGGCGACGGTCCTCCGCGAGGCGAGGCGCGCCGCCGAGGCGGAGAAGGTCCTCGACCGCTACCTCCGCGCGGTGCCGTCCGACGCCGACGCCTGGCTGGAACTCGCCATTTTCCAGCACCGCGCCAACCGCCGGTCCAAGGCGATGGCCAGCTTCGACCAGGCGGTGCGCGCCAACGTCGGCGTGGTCGAGGCGCGGCTCCAGAAGCGCGAGCAGGATCTGATGGAAATCTACACCGGCTGGGCCCGCCACCAGCCAGCCGCGCAGCGTCGCCAGCCGTCCTCGGTGTGGTGAGCGGTCCGCAGCAAGCCGTTTTTCAGAGAAAGGAGACAACAACGTGAAAGCGCCCAAGAAGGGAATCAAGTGGGAGAAGCTGGGCTTTGGCTTCTCCGACGTCAACTGCCACCTCAGGATGACCTGGAAGGACGGCAAGTGGTCGAAGCCGAAGTTCGTCAAGGACCCGTGGATCAAGATGCACATCGGCGCGGCCTGCCTCCACTACGGCCAGGAGTGCTTCGAGGGCATCAAGGCCTTCCGCCAGAAGAGCGGCAAGATCGCGATCTTCCGTCCCGACGAGAACGCCAAGCGCATGTACAGGACGGCCGAGCGCACCTGCATGCCGCCGGTTCCGGTGAAGACCTTCATCGAGTGCTGCCGCGCAGTGGTGAAGAAGAACGCCGAGTACGTGCCGCCGTTCGGCACCGGCGGGTCGATGTACCTCCGTCCGCTCCTAATCGGCACCGGTCCGCAGATCGGCGTCGCGCCGGCGCACGAGTACACCTTCATGATCATGGTGATGCCGGTCGGCGCGTACTACAAGGGCGGCCTCAAGCCGGTGCGGGCGGTCATCTTCGACCAGTGGGACCGCGCCGCGCCCCACGGCATGGGCGACGTCAAGGTCGGCGGCAACTACGCCGCGGGCATCTTCGCGCACGAGAAGGCGAAGAAGGAGGGCTGGCCGGTCGAGCTCTACCTCGACGCCAAGACCCACAAGTACATCGAGGAGTTCGCGACATCGAACTTCGCGGGCATCACGAAGGACGGTGCGTATGTCACGCCCGACTCCTGCTCGGTGCTGCCGTCGGTCACCAACATGTCGCTCCGCCAGTGCGCGAAGGACCTCGGCATCAAAGTCGAGGTGCGCCCGGTGCCCTACACCGAGGTGAAGAAGCTCAAGGCCGTCGCTGCGCTCGGCACGGCGGTCGTCATCACGCCCGTCTGGGAGATCACCCGCGGCAAGGACGTGATCAAGGTGTCCGACCCCGAGGTTGTCCATCCGACCCTGCAGAAGCTCTACGACCGCGTCCAGGGCATTCAGTACGGACTCGTCCCCGACCGCCACCACTGGTGCTTCGAGGTCAAGTAGCCACGTGTCGGCCGACGAGATAGTCGCGAAGATCCTCCGGGCCCGCGGCATTAGCGAATCCGAGCTCGGGGACTTCCTCAATCCGTCCCTCGACCAGCTCGCGCGCCCAGAGGACCTGCCCGGCGTCGTGGCGGCGGCCGACGCCGTCCTCGCCGCGATGGCGGCGGGGCGCGGAATCGTCGTCTTCGGCGACTACGACTGTGATGGCGTGTGCGCCACCGCGATCCTGGTGAAGGCGCTCGGCGCGCTCGGGGCGGACGTGGAGCCGTTCCTGCCCAACCGGTTGACCGAAGGCTACGGCATGAGTGACGCCTCGGTCGCGCGGCTCCTCGCCGAGCATCCCGGCGTCGGGCTCGTCGTCACCGTCGACAACGGCATCACCTCCATCGACCAGATCTCCGCGCTCAGGTCCCGCGGCGTCGAGGTGGTGGTGACCGACCACCACCTGCCGACCAGGCTCCCGGGGCCGGACGGCGCACCTGGCGAAATCGCGCTGCCGGACGCGACAGCTCTCGTCAACCCGAAGGTGGCGGCGCCGCGGCACCTCGTCGACCTCTGCGGCGCCGGCGTCGCTTTTTTGCTCGCGAACCGGCTCGTCGCCGAGGCAGGGCGCCGCGGCATCTACTCGGGCGTCAAGGTCGGCGGTCCGCTGCTGGTGCTCGCCGGAATCGCCACGGTGACCGACCTTATGCCGCTTACGGGGCAGAACCGGATCCTCGTCGCCGAGGCGCTGAAGCGCTTCGGCTCGTGGGCGCCGACCGGGGTGCGCGAACTCTACGCGCGCGCTGCGCGCGTCGGCGCCGAGCGCATGACCTCGCGGGACTTCGGCTTCCTGATCGGGCCGCGCATCAACGCCTCGGGCAGGCTCGGCTCCGGCGAGCAGGCGCTCGAGCTGGTGCTCTCCGACGACCGCGAGATCTCGCGCGAGCTGGCGCGGATCGTGGACATGCGCAACATGGAGCGCCGCTCGATCGAGCAGAAGATGTCCGAGGACGCGCTCGCGCGCGTGGTCGAGGGCGCGAGTGCTCAGGTGATCGACCTTCCCGAAGGCCATCCGGGCGTCGTCGGCATCGTTGCCGCGAGGCTCCTGGAGCGCATAGGCCGTGGCCCGGTGTGCGTCATCGCGGGCGGACACGGGTCAGGGCGCGCACCCGACGGCTTCAATCTCCGCGATGCATTCGACGCCTGCGCGCCGGTCCTCGAACGCTACGGCGGGCACGCCGCCGCAGGAGGGTTCTCGGTGAAGGAGGGGATGACGGACGAGTTCCGCCGCCTCCTCTGCGAGTACTGCGATCGCGTGGATCGGGAGCGACCGCCCGCCGCGGCAGGCGGAGTCGAGCCCGACGTCTGGATCGAGCCTAAGGACGTCACGCTTGAGCTCGCCGACGAAGTCGCGCGGCTCGAGCCGTTCGGCGAGGGCAACCCCGAGCCAATCTTCGGACTCCGCGGCGTCACCTTGGCCGACGTCCGTCCGCTCGGCTCCGACGGCCGCCACCTCACGCTTTCGCTCCGCGAGTCACGCCTCAGGGGGGTGTTCTGGAACCGCGGCGACATGGTCGAGGGCCTGCGCGCCAGCCCCGTCCGGCGCGACCTCGCGTTCGCGCTCACCGTCTCCGACTACGGCGAGCGGCACGTCGAGCTCAGGCTCGTCGCGGTGTCCTGAAGCCGCCTCCGGACCCACCTAAGGGGTAAAAATTTTTAATTTGCCCCCTTGACGCGGACACAAGATTTAGTGTATTATACCCAACCTAACCACAATAGGGTGTTGTTGGTTGGGGAAATCGTGAAAATCCCAAAGGAAAAGGAGCGGGGGAAAGAGATGAGGCAGTTCAAGATCATCAAGCGCAGCGGCGAGGAGAAGGACTTCGACATCACGAAGATTGAAAACGCGATTCGCGCGGCTTCGAACACGGTCGATCCGGTCAATGCGCTTTCCGAGGATCGCATCCGTCTCATCGCCAAGGAGGTCGCCGGCGTCTGCGAGGCGCGCGACCGAGCGATGACGGTCGAGGAGATCCAGGACGTGGTCGAGAACAAGATCATGGAGATGGGGTCCCACGAGATCGCCAAGAAGTACATCGTCTACCGCTACAAGCGCCAGCTCGTGCGCAAGGCGAACACCACCGACTCGGCGATCATCTCGCTCATCGAGTGCAACAACGAGGACGTCAAGCAGGAGAACTCGAACAAGAACCCGCGGATCAACGCGGTGCAGCGCGACTACATGGCGGGCGAGGTGTCGAAGGACGTCGCCGCACGCCTGCTGCTGCCCGAGGACGTGGTGCAGGCGCACAAGGACGGCATCATCCACTTCCACGATATGGACTACTACGCGCAGCACATGCACAACTGCGACCTCGTCAACCTCGAGGACATGCTGCAGAACGGCACGGTCATCTCCGGGACGATGATCGAGAAGCCGAAGTCCTTCTCCACCGCCTGCAACATTGCCACCCAGATCATCGCCCAGGTCGCCTCCAACCAGTACGGCGGCCAGTCGATCTCGCTCACCCACCTCGCGCCGTTCGTGGACGTCTCGCGCCAGGTGATCCGCGCCGAGCTGAAGAGCGAGTGCGAGATCGCCGGTGTCGAGATGGAGCCGGAGAAGTTCGACGCGATCGTCGAGAAGCGCGTCCGCAAGGAGATCCAGAAGGGCGTGCAGACCATCCAGTATCAGGTCGTCACCCTCATGACCACCAACGGCCAGGCTCCGTTCGTGACCGTCTTCATGTATCTCGGCGAGGCCAGGAGCGAGCAGGAGCGCCGGGATCTGGCGATGATCATCGAGGAGGTCCTGAACGAGCGCATCCGCGGCGTCAAGAACGAGGAGGGCGTCTACATAACCCCGGCGTTCCCGAAGCTCATCTACGTGCTCGAGCCGCAGAACGTGGAGGAGAACTCGCCCTACTGGTACCTCACCGAGCTCGCGGCGAAGTGCACGGCGAAGCGCATGGTGCCGGACTACATCAGCGAGAAGAAGATGCGCGAGTATAAGCTCTCCAAGGGCGAGAGCGTTGGCAACGGCGACACATACACCTGCATGGGCTGCCGCTCGTTCCTCACCCCCGACCGCTCCGGCAACGGCTACGGCAACGTCGCCAACGCCGGCAACTACGATCCGGGCAAGCCGAAGTACTACGGCCGCTTCAACCAGGGCGTCGTCACCATCAACCTCGTCGACGTCGCGCTTTCCTCCGGCGGCAGCATGGACGAGTTCTGGCGCATCTTCGGCGACCGCTGCGAGCTCTGCCACCGCGCGCTCCGCTGCCGCCACGAGCGCCTCAAGGGCACTTCCTCCGACGCCGCGCCGATCCTCTGGCAGTACGGCGCGCTCGCGCGCCTCGAGAAGGGCGAGAAGATCGACAAGCTCCTCTACGGCGGCTACTCCACGATCTCGCTCGGCTACGCGGGGCTGTGGGAGTGCGTGTTCGCGATGACCGGCAAGAAGCTCACCGAGCCCGAGGGCGAGTCGTTCGGCCTCGAGGTGATGCAGAAGCTCAACGAGTACACCGCGAAGTGGAAGGCGGCCGAGGACATCGACTACTCCCTCTACGGCACTCCGCTCGAGTCGACCACCTACAAGTTCTCCAAGTGCCTGCAGAAGCGCTTTGGCATCGTCAAGGGCGTGACCGACCGCAACTACATCACCAACTCCTACCACATCCACGTCACCGAGCCGATCGACGCGTTCCGCAAGCTCGAGACCGAGGCGAAGTTCCAGAAGCTCTCGCCCGGCGGGGCGATCAGCTACGTCGAGGTGCCGAACATGCAGAATAACATTCCGGCGGTCTTGGCGATCATGAAGTTCATATACGACAACATCATGTACGCCGAGCTCAACACCAAGAGCGACTATTGCCAGGAGTGCGGCTTCGACGGCGAGATCGAGATCGTGAAGGACATGAGCGGCAAGCTGATCTGGAGGTGCCCGAAGTGCGGCAACACCGACGAGTCCAAGCTCAACGTCGCGCGCCGCACCTGCGGCTACATCGGCTCCCAGTTCTGGAACCAGGGCCGCACCCAGGAGATCAAGGAGCGCGTCCTGCACGTGAGCTGATGAAGGCGCTTGCTGGTCGGAAAGCTGAGGGAAGATGAACTACGCGTCGATCAGGACCTGCGACATCGCCAACGGAGAGGGGGTTCGGGTCTCGCTCTTTGTCTCCGGCTGCACCCACCGCTGCAAGGGGTGCTTCAACGAGGAGGCGTGGGACTTCGCCTACGGCAGGCCCTTTACCCGTGAGGTGGAGGACGAGCTCCTCGCCGCGCTCGCGCCGCCGCATATCGCCGGGCTCTCGCTCCTCGGCGGAGAGCCGATGGAGCCGGAGAACCAGCGCGCGCTCGTGCCGTTCCTACGGCGCTTCCGGGAGCGCTTCGGCGCCACTCGCACGCTCTGGGTGTACACTGGCTGCATCCTCGAGACCGAGCTTAAGTCGCCGTCGCGCTGGCGCACGGAGCTCACCGACGAGTTCCTCTCGATGGTCGACGTGCTCGTGGACGGCCCGTTCGTCGAGCCGCTGAAGGACATCTCGCTCGCCTTCCGCGGTAGCTCCAACCAGCGCGTCCTGCGCCTCGCCGACGGTCGCCGCTCTGCCTGACGCACCGCCACGAGCTACCCTCCTGCGCCAAGGCTACGGCGGGCAAGCTAACCACGAGCCACGGACCACGAAGCACGAAATTTGGTATAATACGCGGCATGAGAATCGGTCTAACCATGCTTGCAGCCCTGGCGGTCGCCGTGCAGAATCTCTTCGCGGCAGACCGGCATCTTGAGCTCGACGCGGCGGCGCTCAACGAGATACTGCCGCTTGCAGTCCAGGCGCTGGTCATCAAGCAGCGCGCCGAAGCGCGTGAAGCCGAGCACAAGGCGAAGCTGCGTGCGAGGGGCATCGCCGAGGTGCCCGCGAGCCCCGGCGCCCGGCATGTCGTCGACGTGGACTTCGCCGGCATCGCGGCGAAGCTCGGCCTCAAGCAGATCGAGTTCGACGACTTCGGCCAGCTCTACGTCGACCGGCGCTTCGTCACCGACGAGGAGATGAAGGTGGTCTATGCGATCGAGGATTGGATCCGCCGCCACTTTCCCAAAGAGGTGCGGCCGCGTCAGAACAAGATCAAATCCACCTCGGTGCCGGTCTTCCGCGGCTTCGAGGATCCTCGCTACCAGCTGCATGACGGACTGATCGTCCATCTGGTGGAAGAGTTCAACGCCGACAAGGCGAAGGCATGCGGAGGCACGGCGGAGCAGGCGGCGAAGATCGCCGATCTCACCCCGGCGATCGTCAAGGCGCACATGATCGAGGAGTCGGGCGGCAACGGCCCGCGCTCCAAGGCGGCGTGGGCGGTCGACCCGCTCCAGGTCAACGTACCGGGCGACTGGGGCGACGAGAAGACGCTGGTAGGGCTCAGCAAGCCGGCGAAGCGCAACGAGGGAACGGCGGAGGACAACGTTCGCGCCGCGATCAAGTACCTGTCGCGCAAGGGGTTCTCCGCCTCCGCCAAGCCCGCCTCGCTCCGTCCAAACGGATTCTTCGACGGTTGGCTCAAGGCGCTGCAGCGCTACAACGGTCGCCGCGACCGCACCGATACCGACCGCTACTACTCCGACGAGTACGCCGACAAAATCGTGCGCCGCGCGACGAACCCGGACCTTTTCGTGCCCATCGAGATCAAGCTCAAGTAATCACCACAGATCTGTTAGGATGACACCAGCATGGAAACAAAGATGCTTCAGTTCGGGGAAGGCAACTTCATCCGGTGCTTCATCGACCAACTACGACGCCGCGAAATAGCGAAGCGGTTTTTGGTATAATACGGCCATGAGCGAAAATACTATCGTGTGGGCGGCGTGGATCCTCGGCGCGTATCTCGTCGGAGGGATTCCGTTCGGGTACCTCATCGGCAGGATGCGCGGCGTTGACGTGCGCACCGTCGGCTCGAAGAACATCGGGGCGACGAACGTGTTCCGCACCGTCGGCAAGAAGTGGGGGCTCGTCGCCTTCGCGTGCGACGTCCTCAAGGGTCTCCTCCCGACCTTGGCGGCGCGGCGCTTCCTGCCCGAGGCAGCGCTTTGGGTCGGCGTCGCCTGCGTTGTCGGCCACATGCTCACGCCCTACATGAAGTTCAAGGGCGGCAAGGGCGTGGCGACGGCGTTCGGCATGCTGCTCGGCCTCGCGCCCGCGCTCGTCGGCTGCGCGTTCGCAGTCTTCTCGCTCGTCTTCGCGCTTACCCACTACATCTCGCTCGGCAGCTGTCTCGCGGCGGCATTCCTCGCGGTCATGGTCTGGTTACCGGTGCTCGGCGTGCGCGGCGCGGCGGATATGCCGCAGTGCGTGCTCGTCACCCTGGTCTCGCTCTTCGTCATCTGGAAGCACCGGTCGAACATCAAGCGCCTCGCCACCGGCTGCGAAAGCAAGATATACCTCTTTGGCCGGCGCAGGGACGGCTGAGCCGTGGGCTGGAAGGGGTTCGTCATCGGATCGATCGCGGGCGGCGCCCGCGGGAGCTGGGTTGGTGCCATCATCGGAGCCCTCGCCGGCGACTGGGTGGAGCGCCGGTGGTTCTCCGCCCGCCGCGGGCCTGCGCCCGATCGCGCATCTCCGTTTCCGGCCGACGACGACACGCTCCTCAAGGCTTACGCCGAGCTCGGCGTCGCCCCGGAGGCCGAGAACGAGGTGGTGCGCGCCGCCTACCGGGAGCTCGCTAAGAAGCATCACCCGGACGCGATACGCGCCGCGGGTGGTGACGACGCGGCGGTTGCCGCGGCAGACGCGAAGATGGCGAGGGTCAACGCCGCCTGGAGGGAGATCCGCGACGCAAGGGGGCTTGCTTAATGAGCGTATCACACATGAGAGTGGTGGTGACCGCCGGTCCCACCCGCGAGCACCTCGACCCGGTGAGGTTCCTTTCCAACCCCTCCACCGGCAAGATGGGCTTCGCCGTCGCCGCCGAGGCCGCTCGGCGCGGGCACGAGGTGGTGCTGGTGGCGGGTCCCGTTGCGCTGAAGACGCCGCGCGGAGTGAAGCGCGTGGACGTTGTCTCCGCCCGCGAGATGCTTGCCGCGGCCGCCGCGGCGGTCGATTCCGCTCCGCGCTCAGCTCCGCTTGCGTTCGTGGGCGTCGCCGCTGTGGCCGACTGGCGTCCGCGCCGCCGCGCCGCTAAGAAGCTCAAGAAGCGCGAGATGTCCGGCACGCTGGAGCTCGTGCGCAACCCGGACGTCCTCAAGTCCATCGGCGCGCGGTTACGGCGGGCGGGGCGGAAGGACGCGGTGCTGGTGGGCTTTGCCGCCGAGACCGGCTCGCCGATCGCCGAGGCGGCGCGCAAGTGCCGCGAGAAGCGTCTTGCCTTCACGGTGGCGAACGACGTCGCCGAGAAGGGCAGCGGCTTCGGCTCGGACTCGAACCGGGTCGCGTTCGTCCGCGCCGACGGATCCTCCGTCCGCCTGCCGCTGATGTCGAAGAAGGCAGTTGCTCGCCGGATCGTGAAGGAACTTGAATCCGCCATTATTAGCACCGACATTATCTTCCCCGCCAGCCAGTAGCCAGTGCAACACTCGTTGCGTAGCCCTGTGCCGACGATGCTTTCTTGCTTGATGTTGGTAGTATAGCAGTTTCGGATTGGGTTTGTAAAGCGGGCTTCAGCGGGAGATTCCGCTTTGGGGCTGT
>SFPL01000057.1 GCA_004551905.1 Lentisphaeraceae bacterium | reverse complement strand
GCGTAGATCTTCTCGCCCGGCGACTCCTCCGTGCCCGCGAGGACCGAGCCGAGCATGACCGAGTCGGCGCCGGCCGCAAGCGCCTTCGGCACGTCGCCCGAAAGCTTGATGCCGCCGTCGGCGATGACCGCGACGCCCGTGCCGCGCAGGGCCTTCGCCGCGTTGTAGACGGCCGTCAGCTGCGGGATGCCGACGCCGCAGACGACGCGCGTCGTGCAGATCGAGCCCGGCCCGATGCCGACCTTGACGGCGTGGGCGCCCGCCTTCGCGAGCGCGACGGCCGCCTCGCCCGTCGCGATGTTGCCGGCGATGACGTCCACCTTCGGGTAATTCTTGACGATGTACTTCGTCATGTCCATGATGCCCTTCGTGTGGCCGTGCGCCGAATCGACGACGACGCAGTCGACGCCGGCGGCCGCAAGCTTCTCCATGCGCGAGAGGTCGCCCTTGCCGCCCGAGACGGAGGCCGAGACGCGGAGGCGGAACTTGTCGTCGCAGTTGTAGCCCGCGTTCGAGTTCTCGATGATGCGCGCGACGTCGGTGAAGCTGTAGAGGCCGATGACGCGCCCGGCCTTGTCCACGAGCGGCAGCTTGCCGATCTTCGCCTTGCGCATGAGGTCGTAGGCCTTCTTGAGCGACGTCTTCGCGTCGCCCGTGATCGGGCAGGGCTGCATGACGTCCTTGAGCTTCATCGCGTTCATCGGCGCGAAGCGCATGTCGGACGACGTGATCATGCCGACGAGCTTGTCGTCCGCATCCAGCACGGGGAAGCCGTTGAACTTGAGGCCCATGCGCCGCTTCTCGCTGCGGAGGAAGCTGATGTCGTCGTTCGCGTGGAAGCAGACGGGGCTCGCGATGAGGCCGTTGAGGTGGTTCTTCACCCGCGCGACCTGCGCGGCCTGCTCGTCTTCCTCCAGGTTCTTGTGGATGCAGCCGATGCCGCCGGCAAGGGCCATCGAAATCGCCATCGGCGCCTCGGTCACGGTGTCCATCGCCGCCGACATGAAGGGGATCTTCATCGACGTGCGGGAGGTGAGCTTCGTCTCAAGCGAGGTGTCGTCGGGCAGGAAGTCGGCATACTGCGTCACCAGCGTGACGTCATCATACGTGAGGCCTTCGTACGGAAAGGCCTTCATGAAAGAGTCAAGGTACTTGTTCATCGCATCCCCTTCGGGCATCAAACGCCCTTTTTAACATGCAATTATACACTTTCTGCGCCGCCGAATCAATGGGGCGGCGCGGTCGGACCAGGGCTGACGCATTAAAAACTTCCATAGGTTCCTTGAAGAGGGGGAACGGGATTCCGGCTCTTCCGACGCACCGCCATGCCAGCCCGTCGGTCGCCCTGCGGACACGTCCCGGGATTCGCGCTCCATCCGGAGCGCGGCCTGTGGCTGAATGGCGTTATCCGGCTTTCCCTATGCGGCCGCCTCCTCCCCTTCGCCCCCAAGAAAGACCCTCTTCGCCGACGAGAAATCCCACGCGCACTCCTTGCGCATCGGGCCGACGCCCATGCCGCCGATGGCGTTGCGCCGCAGCAGCATGAGCGCGATCTTGCGCAGGGCGCTGCAGTTCTCCGGGGCATGGCCCGTGCGCGCGCGGCACTGGTCCTCGAGGAACACCACGTCCAGCACCCAGTGCAGCCTGTTCTCAATGCCCCAGTGCCTGCGGACCAGCTTCCGGAACGCCTTGGCGTCGGCCTTCAGCGACGTGATGAAGCACCTGCGCTCCGGCTTTCCGTCGACGCCGTTCACCGTGCGGACCGTCTCCACCATGACGAAGCCCGCAAGGTCCTTCCACTGCGCGCGGTCCGCGAACCACGCCACGTCGGACGAGTGCCACACCCTCCTGACCTCCACGCGGCCATGCCCCTTGTCGACGTGCCGGGAGAAGGTCAGGGACTTCGCCCCCGACGCGACGAGGTCCTCCATGAACGTCAGGACCTCGGCATGCAGGGTGGGCTGGTTGTCCTTGAGCGGCAGGAGATAGTGGGCCTTCGCCGCGCGGATCGCGCGCGCAATCTCCTTCTGGCATCCGATCGCGTCGATGGTGACGACCGCCCCCTCCAGCGAAAGCGTCGAGAGCAGCTTCGGGATCGCCACGATCTCGTTCTCCTTCGAGTCCACGCGCACCTCCCCGAGCGGGACGTCCGCCCCGTCGACCCACGCCGTCTCGACGACGGGCGCACCGGAGCCCCTGGCGCAGGCCCTCCTGACGGCCTTGCCGTCCAGGGCCACGCAGACGCCCTTCAGCCGCCCCGCCGCCGCGCGCTGCCACAGGCGGACGCACACGCCCATGACGGCGGGGCGCACCATCGACAGGACTCGCCGGAACGTGTCGTGGCTGGGGATGCCGTTCCTCAGCTCCAGGAACTCCCCCAGGCGCGCCTCGTGCTTCCTGCCGTAGCGCTCCATGTCGCGGAACCCGTCGCCGCCGGACACGTACGTGAGCACCGCGATGGCAAGGATGTCGGAGAGCCGGTGCCTCCTCTGGCGGTCGATGCGCGGGTCCGGCACCGACTTGAGCATCCCGAGGCACCCCTTCAGGACGCGCCTTTCCAGCCTTGCGGAGGCGGCCTGCGCCGCCCCGGAACTTTTTTCGAGATTCTGGGTTGACATGTCGTCTATAATTATATATAATATTCGGCGTTTTTTCAACCCCGAAGAGGAGAAAAGATGAAAAAAGAGCAGAGGCTGCTCGCCGAGATGGCCTCCATCGGCAGGATGTGCCGGGGAAAGGTGTCCGTCAGGCGGCAGGGGAAGTCGGGAGGCGAGTACTTCGTCCTCCAGTGCTGGCACGGCGGCGGAAACCAGTGCAGATACGTCCATCCCGCCCGCAGAGCGGCATACGAACAGGCCTGCGAGGGCTACAGGAGGTTCATGTCGCTCGCGGAGGCGTACGCCGACATCGTGATAGCGAGGACGGAAAGGGAGATCGCCAGAATCAAGGCCGAGGACGGCAGGACGAAGAAGGCCCGCGCCGCAAGAGGCCGGGCGGGCTGACGCCCGCCGCGAAACTCAAAAACCGGCACCAGCCAGATTGTGGCAGGGCATTCGTTTTTTTAATGCGTCAGCCCTGCAGGGCTCACCCTTATCCCGGATTTTCCGGGATAATTTATCCCGGTTTTTCACGAGACCCCCGAAAACATTGGCCGAAAAATATTTTCTGCCCGTCCCAAAAGCGCTTTGGACTTTTTTCCGGCGACATCCTAACCGCCCGAAAACG
>SFPL01000056.1 GCA_004551905.1 Lentisphaeraceae bacterium | reverse complement strand
CTCCAGGTTTTGCCGAATTGATTTGCTTTGCCGTATTATGGTATACTACGCGCCGGTGAGACCGAGCAATATCATGCGCATAAGTCACATAGCGCCGTTCGCCGTTTCCGCCGCGCTGGCCGCCCTGGCGGCGTGGACGGCGTCTGCGCGCAACTGCGGCATGGCGTTCGTGGACACCTCCGTCCCCACCCAGTCGGTGGCGGCCTGCTCCTGCGAGGGCTTCTTCACGGTCGACTTCTCGGTCGCCGTGACCTGCTGCGAGTGCTACTCGGGCCCGTTCGCCTTCTCCGGAGTCTACCGCCGCGGCACCGACGGATCCATCCCCCCGTCCGTCTCCACGAACTTCGTCGCGGCCTGCGACTGCGACGGCTGCACCGCCGAGCACCGGGTCTCGTGCTCGGTCGCACTCGTCGCCGACCCGTTCTGCGGCGACGAGCCCCCGCCGCCCGGATCGCCGGGCGGCGGAAGTTCGAGGGGCGGCACCGGCGGCCTCCCCTTGCCGCTCCGCGCGTCCCAGCGCACCGCGCCGCCAGGTCCCGCCTGCGCCGTCCCCCGGGGAGCCCCGACGGTTGCGATCTCCCTCGGGCGCAGCCGCTCCGGCGGCTTCACCGGGCACCTCGAGCTCGACCCGGCGCGGGTGTTCTCCCTTTCCAACGCGACGCCGGACGCGGTCATCGTGCACGGCAACTCGCGCACCGGCCTCGACATAGTCCGCTCCGCCGCGGGCGACCTCCGCCAGGTCCGCTCCGCCGGGTGTCTCGCCGAGTTCACCGTCCCTCCCGCCTCGAACTCCTTCGCTATTTCGTTCTACCATCCGTCCGACCTCGAATCCGAACTGACCGACGACGGGCTCTACGCCGTCCTCCCAGGCGCCGTCCCGTTCGCGGTCTACGAGATCGGCCCGTTCGCCGACGAGTCCGGCAGGCGAGTTCTTCCGGTAGTCGAGCGCCGCGGCGGCGAAACCGTCTCGTCCCGCGCGCTCTACGCCTCGCGGTCGTCCCCGGACGCCGGCCTCTCCCTCGCGGACGGGCTTGTCGAGCGCGGAGTCCGCGAACTGGCGGACGGCGCGCTCCTCCGCTACGTCCGCGGCGCCGGCGCGCCAGAGCGCGGCGTCGCCGACTACTACACCGCCGCCGGCGGCGAGCAGGTGCTCGCCATGCGCGTCGAGACCTCGTCCTCCGGCGAGGCGCGGACGAGCCGCTGGGAGTACGCGGAGGGGCCGTATCCCGCCGCGCACGTCGACCCGTCCGGGCTCAGGACCGAGTACGCCTACGACGGCGCGGGCCGGGTCGTCCGCGAGACCGTCCGCGCCCCCGGCCGCCCGGCGCGCGTGCGCACGATGTCCTACGACCCCGTTGGAGTCCCCCCGCCCGGCGCGGGCGTGATGGAGGACGACGGATCGCAGGGGGTGGAGGTCCCCCGCGTGGAGGACGAGTCGGTGGACGGCGTCCCCGTCTCGCGGACGGTGCGCTTCGTCGCCATAGACGCAAGGAACCACCGCATCGTCGAGGAGACGCGCCTCCGCGACCCGTCGATGGCGCCGACGAACGGCTGGCGGGACGCCCTCTCGCCGCATACGCTCAGGGACTACATGCCGAAGAGCGACTGCCGCCCCTGCTCGGAGCGGATCGCCCGCGAGGTCCACGCCGACGGGACGGAGGACGAGAGCGGGTTCGCGTCCGGCGAGTACGTCCCCGGCCCCGGCGGCTCCGCCGGCGTGTTCACGCCGGTTCCCGGCGGCGACTTCTTCCGCACCGTCACCACGCACCGCCCCCCGCAGGCGGCGTCCTCCCGCGCCTCAGCCGCGCAGATCCCCGGCAGGACGACCCGCGACGTCACCGTGGAGCTGCGCTCCTCGAAACGGGTCGTCCTCAGGGAGACCTACGTCTGCACCGGGCCGGGGGAGAGCGACTTCGAGCGCGTCGCCTGGACCGCGACCACACGCGACCACCTCGGGAACCCGGTCCTGGAGGTCTCCTCCGACGGCTCGCGTGTCGAGCGCGAGTACGCGGGGACGCGCCTCGTCCGCGAAACCGCCGCGGACGGATCGCGCACCGCGTATTCCTACGACTCGCTCGGACGCGTAGTCTTCGAGACGAAGTCCTGGAACGGGCAGCGGCCGTCCACGACGACATCCTACGTCCGCGACCCGGAAGACCGCGTCCTCTCGCGCACCGTCGCCTCCGGCAACCTCTCCGAGACGGAGACGGCCGAGTACGACGCCTTCGGACGGACGACGCTCGCCGTCGCCGCGGACGGCGTCGCGACGAAGCATCTCTACGAGACAGACGCCGTTTCCGGCCTCGAGACCCGCACCGCGATCCGCGGCTACGGGACGCCATGCGCAGTCACCAATGAGACGGTCTCCTACGCGGACGGGCGTACGAAGGATACAAGTCTTAACGGCGTCCTGAAGCGTTCGTACTCCTACGGCGTGGACGCGGACGGATGCGAATGGACGAAGACCTCGGAAGGACGCCTTGGTCCCGACTCTCCGCGCTGGCGAACGGCGAAGACCGATCCGCTTGGACGGACCGTCGAGGAGACGGTCCCCGGCTTCGGCGCTACAATCGTCTCCTCCAACCGATATGACGCCGCCGGCCGCCTCGTCGCCACTTCCACATACGCTTCCCCCACCCCCGCATCCATCCTCCGTTCCTCTGTGCCTCTGTGTGATGCCACCATGCTCCGCAGCGCGATCTACCGCTACGACACCCTCGGCGAGCGCACATTGGCCGTCGAGGACCTGGACCTCGACGGCGTCGTCGACCTCGCCGGTTCCGACCGCGTCGTCTCCAACTCCACCCGTTACGTGAAGCTCGACGGCGACTGGTGGCGCGAGTCGGCGGCATGGCAGGCGCGGAATGACGGCTCCGCCGCGCTCTCCCGCACCTCCTGCGTCCGCGAGCGCATGACCGGCCTCGGCGGCGCGGACGGCCTTGTTTCCGAGACCGTCTCCATCGACATCCGCGGCAACGAGACCCGCGCCCTCGCCTGCCGCGACCGCGCGGCGATGGCGGAGACGAGGGTCGTTGAGGTCCCCGGCTCGGAGATTCCCGAGACCACGATCTCCGTCTGCGGGCTCGTCGCCACCAACGTCACCTCCACCGGCGTCGCGACGACCTACGGCTACGACGCGCTCGGACGCGAGACAAGCGCCACCGACGGGCGCGGCAACACGACGACGACCGCATACGACCAATACGGCCGCGTCGCCTCCACGACCGACGGCGCTGGCAACGCGACGACCTACGGCTACGACGCCATCGGGCGCCGGGTGTCCGCGACCGACCCCATGGGCAACACGGTGACGACCGCCTACGACGCGGAAGGGCGCGTCGTCGCCCAGCGCGGCGCGACGTATCCGGTGGACTACGCGTACAACGACTACGGCGAGAAGATCTCCATGACCACCTACAGGGACGAGCCGCCAGCTGCTGGCGACACGACCCGCTGGCTACGCGACGAGGCGACTGGGCTCGTGACGAACAAGGTGTACGCAGACGGGAAGGGGCCGTCCTACGCCTACACGCCCGACGGCAGGCTCGCGACGCGCACCTGGGCGCGCGGCGTCGTGACTACATATGCCTACGACAGTTCCGGCGCGCTCACCAACACCGTCTACTCCGACGGCACTCCTACAATCTCGATGGCCTACGACCGCGTCGGCAACCTCGTCTCGGCAATCACCGCCGGGGTCTGCACCAACCTCTACGCCTACGACATCACCGGGCTTTGCACCAACGAAGTCCAGAACGGCGTCGCGATCGCCCGCGGCTACGACGCCTTCGGCCGCCCGACCGGCTATGCCGTAGGCGGACAGGCGGTTTCCTACGCCTACGACCCGGCGACGGGCAGGCTCATTTCGGTCCTCTCCGGCACCAACGAGTTCTTCTACACCTACCTCCCCGGCACCGACCTGATCCAGGGCTACGTCTCCGGCGACTTTTCGCACTCTGTTTCCTACGAGCAAAATCGCAACCTCGTCTCCGCGGTCACCAACCGCTTCGGGAGCCGCGTCGTCTCCGCCTTCGGCTATTCCAACGACGCGGCGGGACGCCGCACGGCGATCTCGCGCTCTGGCGAGGCGTTCGGCGACCTCTCCGGCGCTGTTGACGCCTACGGCTACAACCTGAGGAGCGAAGTCGTCTCCGCCCGCCGCACCAAGGGAGGCGCGTCCGTGCGCGGCTTCGACGAGGACTTTTCCTACGACCCCATTGGCAACCGCATAGCGACAACCAACTACACCGAGACCGGGTCTGCCATCGTCTCCGAGTACTCGGCGAACAACTTGAACCAGTATACGTCCCGCACCGTTCCCGGCGTCGCGGCGGTCCGCGGCTTCGCGGACGCCAACGCG
>SFPL01000006.1 GCA_004551905.1 Lentisphaeraceae bacterium | reverse complement strand
CGCGGAGGTTTCCCTTCCCTCCCTCCTTCCCCCAGCACCCCTCATCCTCCTTGCTATCTTTTCCCTGCGCTGACGCGCAAGGTTGAAAATCTACACCCTTAGACAAAGCCAGAAATTTTTATTTGAAAATTACAGTTGCTGTCCCCAGATTTCGTCAGGCACGTCAGTCGTGGCAGAGATAGACGCGGTAGCGCGGATCGGAGTAGGTCTCGACAAAGGCGCGGCTTTCGTCGGCGTTGACGGTGGTTGGCGTGGGCAGACGCTGCTCCAGATTGCGCCGCGAATAGACTGCGTCGCCGGCGATCACGGCCGTGCGGCCGTCGGCCATACCCGGCACGAGCACGATTGAATGCCCCGCCGTATGGCCGCCGGAGCGCACCATCTTGAGCCGCCCGCCGTACAGTTCGAGCTCCGACTTGAAAGTCGTCACCGCCCGTCCCGCCAGCCTGTTGCCGGCCGACAGAGCTTCCTTCTCTTGAATGTAGACGTGCGCGCCCGGGAACGACGCGACCGCGTCGAGATGGTCGCCGTGGGAATGCGAAATCAAACAGGCCTCGATGGTCTCCGGGGCGACGCCCAGCCGGCGAAGCGCCTCGGCGGGACGAATGAAATTTCGCGCCTGCCGGCCTTCCATCTCGAAATGGTCGCAGCCTACGTCCACCAATACACGCCGTCCATCGAACTCCAGCAGATGGAAGCCAAGGACGATAGGGCAGCGCTTCTGCGGCGATCCGCCCGGCACGACCCAGCTCTCCGCCAGGTCGAAGTCGCCATAGACGACCCGGACAATCCGTACCTTGTCTCCGGCGGCGGACTCAACCGACGGCGCCGCTGCGGCGAAAACCGCCATCGGCACGGCAACGACCGCCAGTCCAGCGACGAGAGAGGAGAAGTTGATTGCCATTGCTTGTTTCCTTCCTATAGTTTATCCTTGAGTCGCCCTTAGAGATTATCAGGCAGGCGATTATGGGTTATTATACTACATTGCCCCCCGGGCTTCAAGGCCCTGCCTGCCCGCTCGCGGATTACAAATGTCCACGGCGGCTCGGCGCCCGAGCCGCCGGGGGCATTTGTAATCCGTGCGCACCCCCTTGTCAAGTGGCGGTAATTTTTGTTATACTACACAGGTTTTCGTCTCAAAGGAGGCCACTTTAGCTCAGTAGGTAGAGCACATCCTTGGTAAGGATGAGGTCGGCGGTTCGATTCCGCTAGGTGGCTCCAGCGGGACGGAGCAAGAAGGAAAAAACAACTCACAGGAGCTAAAAAATGGCTAAGGAAACATTCGATCGCGGCGGCAAGCCGCACGTGAACGTCGGCACAATCGGCCATGTCGACCACGGCAAGACCACCCTTACGGCCGCCATCACCCACGTCCAGGCGCTCAAGGGTCTCTGCAACGAGATCAAGTACGACGAGGTTGCGAAGGCGTCCGAGTCCGCCGGCCGCCGCGACGCGACGAAGATCCTCACGATCGCCTCGTCCCACGTCGAGTACGCCACGGCTAACCGCCACTACGCGCACGTCGACTGCCCCGGCCACGCCGACTACGTGAAGAACATGATCACCGGCGCCGCGCAGATGGACGGCGCGATCCTCGTCGTCTCCGCCGTCGACGGCCCGATGCCCCAGACTCGCGAGCATGTGCTGCTCGCCCGCCAGGTCGGCGTGCCGAAGATCGTGGTGTTCCTCAACAAGTGCGACCTCGTCGACGACGCCGAGATGCTCGACCTCGTCGAGATGGAAGTCCGCGAACTCCTTTCCAAGTACGAGTACGACGGCGACAACGCCCCGGTGATCCGCGGCGCCGCCTTCCCCGCCACCCAGGCGACCTCCGCCGACGACGCGGCGTGCAAGTGCATCGACGAGCTCATGGAGGCTCTCGACACCTACATCCCCGAGCCTGAGCGCGAACTCGACAAGCCCTTCCTCATGCCGATCGAAGACATCTTCTCGATCGAGGGCCGCGGCACGGTCGTCACCGGCCGCGTCGAGCGCGGCGTCGTGAAGGTTGGCGACGAAGTCGAGATCGTCGGCCTCAAGCCGACGGCGAAGACGGCCGTCACCGGCGTCGAGATGTTCCGCAAGCTCCTGGATCAGGGCCAGGCCGGCGACAACATCGGCACGCTTCTGCGCGGCACGAAGAAGGAGGATGTCTCCCGCGGCCAGGTGCTCGCGAAGCCCGGCTCCATCACCCCGCACACCGAGTTCAAGGGCCAGGTCTACGTCCTCACCAAGGACGAGGGCGGCCGCCACACGGCGTTCATGAAGGGGTATCGTCCGCAGTTCTACATCCGCACGACCGACGTCACTGGCGACATCCAGCTCCCCGACGGAGTCGAGATGGTCATGCCTGGCGACAACGTCGAGATCTCCGTCAAGCTCATCGCCCCGGTGGCGCTTGAGGAGAAGATGCGCTTCGCGATCCGCGAGGGCGGCCGCACCGTCGGCGCCGGCACGGTCTCCGCGATCATCAAGTAAGAGCGAAGTCCTTCTGTGAGATGCCCGTCCGCGAACCCGGCCTGCGGTGGCCGGCCGGGGGAGCGGGCGAGGCTTGATCCGAAGGTTTGACACTGGGGAGAATAGGAAATGCGCGATCTGGCGATATTGGCGTGCGGCGAGTGCAAGCGCCGCAACTACACGACGACGCGGAACAAGAAGACGACGACCGAACGTCTCGAGAAGGTCAAGTTCTGCAAGTTCTGCCGCAAGCACACGACGCACAAGGAGACGAAGTAGCGTCCGGCGGCTGCCGGGCGCGGCGCTATGATTTCAATAGGGTAATAGCACAATGGCAGTGCAGCGGTCTCCAAAACCGCCCATGGGGGTTCGATTCCCTCTTACCCTGCCAAGAGAGATGAGGGCTACCGAATGAGCATCTTCGAGAAGACCAAAGGATATCTGTCCGGCGTCGCTGCGGAGGCGAAGCGCGTGACCTGGCCTGGAGTGCACGAGCTCTGGGAGTCGACCCTCGTCGTGATTTCGTTCATCTTCATTTTGGCCGCCACCACGCTGGTGTGCGACAAGGTGATCGAGGGCTTCATCAAGGTGGTGCACGCGGGCGCCTGAGGGCGCGGCGGATGGAGCCGGAGGATACTGAAATGGAAAAGCAGTGGTTTGTCCTTCATACGCTGACTGGTCAGGAGAACAAGGCCCAGCGTTCGATCGAGGCCCGGGTCAAGCTCGAGCGAATGGAGGACTTCATTGGCCGTTGCGTGGTCCCCACCGAGAGGGTGACCGAGAAGAAAAACGGCCGCAAGCGCACCATCGTCAAGAAGTTCTTCCCCGGCTACTGCCTCTGCGAGCTCGCGCTCTACGACGAGTCGCGGGGCCTGGACGAGAACGGGAAGAAGGCGATTTACGAGCGGACTTGGCAGTTCCTGCGCGAGACCCCGGGTGTCATCGGGTTCGTCGGCGGCGACCGCCCGCAGCCGCTCAAGCAGAGCGAAGTGGACGCGATTCTCCTGGACAAGCCCTCGGGCGGCCAGGGCGTCGAGCGTCCGAAGGTTGTTTTCAACGTCGACGAGGCGGTGAAGATTGTTGACGGCGCGTTCATGGGTTTGACGGGCATGGTCAGCGTGGTGGATCCCGATCGGGGCAAACTCAAGGTCGAAGTACAGGTCTTCGGTCGCAAGGTCCCGGTTGACGTCGAATACTGGCAGGTGGAGAAGGTCCCGATTGAGGAGACCTTCGAGTCCGCCCGCAAGTAGGCGGCAGGTTTTGCGGTCCGCTTGACCGGGACGGATCCCCGGGAGGAGTCGCACGAAGGAAGGAAAAGGTAAAGATGGCGAAGAAAGTCACTGGAGTGGTCAAGCTCCAGATTCCCGCCGGCGCCGCGAACCCCGCGCCGCCCGTCGGACCGGCCCTTGGCTCGGCCGGTGTCAACATCATGCAGTTCTGCAAGGAGTTCAACGCCAAGACGGCGAAGGACGCAGGGCTGGTCATTCCCGTGATCATCACGGTCTACCAGGACCGCAGCTTCTCGCTGCAGTTCAAGTCGCCGCCCGCGTCGGTGCTCCTCAAGAAGGAGGCCGGGCTCGCTAAGGGCAGCGGCGTACCCAACAAGAACAAGGTCGGCAAGGTCACCAAGGCCCAGCTCCTGAAGATCGTGGAGATGAAGAAGGCCGACCTCAACACCGAGGACCCGGAGCAGGCCATCAAGATGATCGCCGGCACGGCCCGCAACATGGGAATCGAGGTGGTGGAATGAGCGCGCACGGCAAGAAGTACTTCAACGCGGCGAAGAAGGCCCCGAAGAAGCCGGTTTCGCTCGAGGAGGCGGTCAAGTTCGTCAAGGCGAACCCCGGCGCCAAGTTCGACGAGACGGTGGACGTCTACTTCCGCCTGGGCAAGGACTGCACCAAGGGCGACACCGCGGTCCGCGGCGCCGTCAAGCTTCCGAACGGCTCGGGCAAGGTCGTCAAGGTGGCGGTGTTCGCCGGCGGCGACCACGCCGAGGAGGCCCGCCAGGCCGGCGCTGACTATGTCGGCCTCGCCGATCTCATCGAGAAGGTGACGAAGGAGGGCTGGTGCGACTTCGACGTCGCTATCGCGACCGTCGAGGCGATGAAGGATGTGCGCAAGTGCGCCCGCATCCTTGGCCCCCGCGGCCTCATGCCCAACCCCAAGACCGGCACGGTGACCGACGATACGGCCGCCGCAGTCAAGGAGGCGAAGGGCGGCAAGGTCGACTTCCGCATGGACAAGACCGGCAACCTCGCAGTCGTCGCGGGCAAGCGCTCGTTCGACGAGGCGAAGCTCGTCGAGAACGTCAAGGCGGTCGTCGCTGCGGTCCAGGCCGCCAAGCCTGCCACGGTCAAGGGCGTGTTCATCAAGTCCATGAGCATCTCGTCCACGATGGGCGTCGGTGTTCCGGTGGTCGTCGCGGCGGACGCCGAGTAAGGAGGATGACGAAATGAGAGCCGAAAAGATTGCTATCCTCGAAGAGGTCGTCGCCCGCGTCAAGGACTCGGACTACTGCTTCATCATCGACCACGGCGGGGTGACCGTCGCCCAGTTCGCGAAGCTCCGCAAGGCGCTCCGCGCGCTCGACAGCCGCCTCCTGGTCGTGAAGAACACCTTCCTTGCCAAGGTTGCGAAGGAGAAGGGCTGGAGCGAAGAGGTCAATGCGATGCTCAAGGGCAACTCCGCGGTCGTCACCGGCCACGGCGAGCCCACCGCCGTCGCCAAGGCCATTATGGAGTTCGTCAAGGACTCGAACGGCAAGGCCTCCGTCAAGGGCGCCGACTACGACAGCAAGATCGTGGACGCCGCGATGGTCGAGGCGCTCTCCAAGGTTCCTGGCATGAACGAGCTCCGCGCGACGCTGCTCATGCTCCTCAAGGAGCCGGCGACGCGTCTCGCGCGCGTCCTTTCCGAGAAGGCGAAGAAGGGAACAGCCGAGCCGACAGGCGAGACAGCCGAAGGCCGAGACGCCGCCCCTGCGCCCGCTGAGGAAAAACCGGCCGAGGCCGCTCCCGCAGAGTCGCCCGCACAGGCATAAACCAAGTATTTCCTTCAGATGCAAAACGCTGAAGGTTGAACTAAAAAGGAGAAACACAAAATGACCAACGAAGAAATCATCAAGGAGCTCTCGGGCAAGACCGTGCTCGAGATCAACGACCTCGTGAAGGCGCTCGAAGAGGCGTGGGGCGTCAGTGCCGCCGCCGCAGTCGCAGTCGCCGCCCCCGGAGCCGGCGGTGCCGCCGCTGCCGAGGAGAAGACCGAGTTCGACGTCATCCTCAAGGCCGCCGGCGCGAACAAGATCGCCGTCATCAAGGAGATCCGCGCGATCACCGGTCTCGGCCTCAAGGACGCCAAGGACATGGTCGACGGCGCGCCGAAGAAGGTCAAGGAGGCTATCGCCAAGGACGAGGCCGACAAGATCGCCGAGCAGCTCAAGAAGGCCGGCGCCGAGGTCGAGATCAAGTAAGGTCCAGCCACAGGCGTCAATGCCAGGGAGCCGCGGCACATTGCCGCGGCTCTTCTATTTCTCGGCATCCCTGCGAACCACGAACCACGAACCACGAATTATGGTATAATACGCGATATGAAACAGCTTCTACTGTCGGTAGTGTTCCTTGCGGCGTATGCTCACGCCGCCAAGGTGTCGGAGGTCAAGGTCAAGGCGCTGGACGGCTTCGGCGGCAATGCGGGGTCGGTGGCGAGCCGCTGCCAGACCAAGGCGGGGACCGAGTACGACCCGGTCACGGTCACGCGCGACGTCAACGCGCTCAAGTCGTCTGGCGAGTTCGAGGAGATCACGGCCGACGCGGTCAAGGTCTTCTCCGGGGACGTGGATGTCGTCTTCTACGTCAAGCGCAAGGTGCGCTTCCAGGCGCCGCTGAAGGTGGACGGCAACGAGTTCTTCAGCGAGTCCAAGGTCGCCAAGGAGGCAGGCCTCAGCGACGGCGCGCTCTACGGCGAGTCGGACCTCGCCGAGGCGGCGGCGAAGGTGCGCAAGGCGTACCGCAAGAAGAACTTCGCCGACGCCAAGGTCTCGCCGGTCGTCGAGGTCGTCTCCGCCAACGACGCGAAGATCACCTTCGTTGTCGACGAAGGCGTGCGCCGCAAGGTGCGGGATTTCGTCTTCGACGGCGCCGAGCACGCGGTCAAGCCCGGGTTCCTGCGCGCCATCGCGCCCAATCCCGAGTACGACAACGGCGAGTTCCCCGTCGCCGAGCTCAGGGAGGCGATCAGCGACTACCCGTGGTGGAACCCGGTCGGCTGGTTCGCCGACGAGCCGGTCTCGCGCGACCAGCTGGCGCAGTGCTGCGACAAGCTTGCCGAGGTCTACCGCAACCACGGCTACCTCGATGTCGCGGTGACCGGTCCAGAGGAGGTCGAGGTAGAGGGCGACCTCAAGGACATCGTCTTCAAGGTGAAGGAGGGGCCGCAGTACAAGGTCGGTCGCGTCTCCGTCGCCGGGCTCACACGCTACCGCGAGGACGCGGTGATTGCGGCGAGCGACGTGCCGGCGGAGGGAGTTGTCGCCGGCAGGAAGATGCTCGACGACGCGGCGCAGCGGGTGAAGGTGGCGGTCGGGTCGGGCGACTCCGGCCTCGCCGACACCAGGGTCGAGGCGCGCCATATCCCGTCGGAGGTGGATCCGTCGACGGTCGACATCGTCTTCCAGGTGACCGAGGGCGCGCCGGTCAGGATCAACGAGGTGAAGATCCGAGGCAACGACTACACCAAGGACAAGGTGATCCGCCGCGAGATCAGCCTTGGGCCGGGCGACCGCATGCTCGAGGACCACGCGGAGCGCTCCAAGAAGCGGCTTGAGAACCTCGACTACTTCTCCCGCGTCGGCTACTACCTCGAGAAGACCGACCTCGGCAAGGACGAGAACGGCGCGGAGTACCGCAACCTGGTCTACGAGGTGGAGGAGAAGAATACCGGCTCGTTCATGGTCGGCATCGGCGCGAGCTCGGTCGACTCGGTCTACGTCTCCGCCGAGGTCAACCAGAACAACTTCGACCTCTTCGCGCCGGGCAAGTTCTTCCGCGGCGGCGGGCAGAAGGGCCGCGCCTACGTCGCCTGGGGCCCGCGCTACCAGAGCGCCGAGCTCGGCATCGTCGAGCCCTACCTCTTCGGGCGGATGCTTGAGCTCTCGATCGACGCCTACCGGCGCATGCGCTGGTACGACGAGTACAACCTCTACCGCAGCGGCGCGAACGCCTCGCTCTCCTATCCGGTCAAGTTCTGGCCGACCTGGAACCCGTTCGGCCGGCTCGGAATCGGGCTCTCCGGCGAGTACATCCAGTTCGACGACGTGGAGTGGGGCTACTTCTACGACAAGTCCGGCAAGAGGGTCTCGTTCTGGCAGGAGGAGCGCGAGTACGACAATGCAATCGAACCGGTGGTGCACCTCTTCTGGACGCGCGACACCCGCGACAGCTTCCGCATGCCGACGACCGGCTACCGCACCCGCCTCTTCGCCGACGTCGCGCCGGCCGGCGACAACAAGTACTGGCGGCTCGGCCTCAGCCACCGCAGCTACTTCCAGACCTGGAAGCGTTACGGCCATGTGTTCATGGTCGGCCTGCGGGCGGAGACGATCGACTCGATCAGCGACGAGGTGCCGATCTACAACCGCATGTTCCTCGGCGGCCCCAAGTCCATCCGCGGCATCGAGTATCGCAATGTCGCGCCGATGGTGAGCCGCTCGCCATTCGTCGCCTGGGACGTCTCCCCCTGGGGCGGCCAGTCGCTCTTCTGCATGAACTTCGAGTACACCATCCCGATCGTCAAGATGTTCCGCTTCGCGGTATTCAGCGACCTCGGCGGCGTCGGCGTGGACGAGTTCGACTTCAACTTCAGCGACACCTTCGCTTGGACGGTCGGCCTCGGCCTGCGCCTCGACATCCCGATGTTCCCGATCCGCCTCGACTTCGCCACGCCGATCCAGAAGCCGGACTGGGCCGAGAAGGAGGCGTTCTCGTTCACCATCGGCTACGATTTCTAAGACAAGGAGGTATAATGAAGCAACTCATCATCGCCGCCGCGCTCGCCGCGGCGCTCGCCGCCGGAGCGGAGACCAAGGTCGGCACCGTCGACCTCATGCTGCTCGTGCGCAACCACCCCGACTACGAGCGGAACAAGACCTTCCTCTCCGACAAGGACAAGGACGGCCAGAAGAAGCTCGACGAGATCAAGAAGGAGGGAGAAGAGCTCCAGGACGAGGGCAAGAAGCTCGCCGAGCAGTTCCACAACCCGATTCTCGCCGAGAAGGCGAAGGCGGACCTCGAGCGCCAGCTCCTCGACATTCAGCAGCGGCTGGCGAAGATCGAGCAGAACTACCGCGTCGAGGCGATGCGCATCCGCCAGGAGCTGCAGGAGGACGAGGCTCGGATGCTCAAGTCCACCACCACCGACCTGCGCCGCCGCATCGAGAAGTTCGCAGAGAAGGGCGGCTACGACCTCATTCTCGACAAGAACGCAGCCCCCTACTCGCGCAAGGCCTTCGACGTGACCGACGACCTGCTCAAGGACATGGGCATCAAGCCCGCGAACGCGAAAGGCCGCGATGAGGGCAAGTGAGGTCGCCGCCGCCGTCGGCGGCACGCTCGAGGGCGAGGACGTCGACATAACCGCCTGCGCCGGGCTCGAGGAGGCGCGGAAGGGTGACCTGAGCTTCTGCAAGGACCCGAAGCACGTCGCGCTGGTGGAGGGGACGCTGGCCTCCGCGGTGCTGCTGCCGCCGGACTGGAGCCGCGGCGCGCCCTGCTCGGTCATCCGCGTGGCTGACCCCGACCACGCCTGCATGGCCGCCGCGAAGCTGCTCGCCGCGCCGGAGCCGAAGCGCGAGCCCGGCATCCACCCGACCGCGCTCGTCGACCCGTCGGCCAAGATCGGCGCTGGCGTCCACATCGGCCCCTTCACCGTGGTCGAGAAGGGCGCGGTGATCGGCGACCGCGCCGTCGTCGAGGCCCAGGTGTTCGTCGGCGAAGGCTGCCGCATCGGCTGCGGCACCCACATCTACCCGCAGGTCACGCTCCGCGAGGGGACGATCGTCGGCGCCGACTGCATCCTCCACTGCGGCGTGCGCCTCGGCGGCGACGGCTACGGCTTCGTCAACATGCGCCGCGAGGACGGCTCGATCTCCATCGAAAAGATCCCCCAGCTCGGCATCGTTGAGATCGGCGACGGCGTGGAGATCGGCTCCAACACCACCGTCGACCGCGCGCGCATCGGCCGCACCTACATCGGCCCCATGACCAAGATCGACAACCTGGTGCAGATCGGCCACAACGTGAAGATCAAGGGATACTCCGGCCTCATCGCCCAGTCGGGCGTGGCCGGCTCCACCGAGATCGGCTACGGCTGCCTCATCTGGGCGCAGGCCGGCATCTCCGGCCACATCAAGATCGCGGACGGCGTGCAGGTCGGCCCCCAGGCCGGTGTGCCGCAGTCGCTCGACGGCTCCCAGAAGTACGTGATCGGCTCGCCCGCGATGTCGCTCCGGGACGTGGCCGCGATCTCGCTTGCGCCGAAGATGATCCAGAAGCTCAGGCTCGAGATTAAGGCGATAAAGGAGGCCATGGCGGCCGGTCGCCATGGCTGAGGTTCTGCTGGTCGAGGACGAGCGCATATTGCGCAACCACTATGCCGCCATTTTTGAGCGCGAGGGGTTTTCGGTCCGCGCGGTGAAGGACGGCGAGGCCGCGCTCGCGGCGTTCGCGGGGAAGCGCCCCGACGTCGCCGTCCTCGACCTCGACCTGCCCAAGGTGAGCGGCTTCCGCGTCTGCGAGGAGTTCCGCCGCGCCGCGCCGGCGATGCCGATCGTCGTCCTCACCGCCAATGACTCGGACGTCAACGAGGTGCGTTCGCTGGGGCTGGGGGCGGACGACTTCTGCTCCAAGACGGAGCCGGAGAACGTTATCGTCGCGCACATCCGCCGCGCCGCCGCCCGCGCCGAGTCAACTGCCGCCGCGTCGGCGCCGCCGCCAGACGCGATGCCGGCGGTGGTCAAGCTTGGCCGGACCGAGATTGACACCGCCACCCTGGTCGTCGACCGCGGCGACGGCGCCGACCGCCTCACCGGCGGCGAGTGGGAGGTGTTCCGGCAGCTCTGGAAGGCGAACGGGCGCCCGCTGAGTCCCGAGGAGCTGCTCGACGCGCTGCGCGAGCGCGGCGCGCCCTGCGACATCTCGGTTCTCTATGTCTACATCTCGGGGCTGCGCCGCAAGCTGGGTTCCGCCGGGGAGCTAATTACCAGCCAGCGGCGCGTAGGCTACCGGCTCATACGCTGAAGGCGGCAGGTCCGCCGGGGAGGAAAGATATGGTCACGGCAATCCTTGCGACAGCGCTTTCGCTCGTCGATCCGATGATCGGCACCGAGGGCACTGGCAGTGAATACGGCGGCATGACGCCGATGACGGGTGTGCCGTTCGGCTCGATGCACGTCATTCCGGTGACGCGCACCAACGCAGTCGGCCGCACCTGGTTCAACGCGCTCGACAAGGAGCTCCTCGGCTTCGTCCTGTCGCGCCAGCCAGCCATCTGGATGGGCGAGTTCGGTGCGGTGCCGATTTGGCTGGAGAAGCCGCTTCCGATCAAGTCGGTCGACGCGCACCCGTGGCGCACGGTCGTGAAGGCCGGCGGCAGGACCTACGAACTCGCCGCACTCTCGCACGCGGCCGTCATCCGCTCCGACGACCCGACCCTGGGCGTGGCGCTCGCGGATGCGGGCTCCACCAGCGCGCGCACCTGCCGCGTGTCGATGAGGCCCATCCCCAACTTCCGCTGCCACTGGGCTAAGCGCACCGCCGCGTGCGCTGACGGCCGCCGCGAAGTCGCCGTCGGCGTCTCGCTGATCCGTCCCGAAAACGCCGCAGCGGCGGCCGAAGGCGCTGCTGAGAGGGGGCTGGATGGCTGCGCGGACGCCGCGCACGCGGAGTGGGAGCGGTTCTTCTCGCGGGTGGACGTCGCCGCGCCGGACCGGGTCAAGCGCATCTTCTACACCGGGCTCTACCACGCGCTCCTCTATCCCCGCAAGCTCTCGGAGCGGGGCGGCGAGTACTATTCCGCCGTCGACGACAAGGTGCACGTCGGTCCTGGCTACAGCTGCTTCTCGCTCTGGGATACCTACCGCAGCGAGCATCCGCTCCTGACGCTCATCGCGCCTGACTACGCCGGCGAGATGTGCCAGTCGCTCGTCGACATGTACAAGTGGGGCGGGTGGCTGCCGATCTGGCCGAACCCCGGCTATACCGGCGTCATGATCGGAGACCCCGCTGCGATCGTCCTTTCCGAGGCGTACGTGAAGGGCGTGAAGGGCTTCGACGCCGAGGCGGCGTTCGCGGCGTGCCTCAAGAACGCGGACGTTCCGCAGCCCGACGACGCGCAGCGTACCTGGCTGGACGTGGGCAAGGACGAGCCTGGCTGCCCCGAGACGCGCGGCGGCCTTACCTGGTATCTCTCGCACGGATACGTAGCGTACGACCAGACGGTGGAGTCGGTCTCGCGCACGCTCGACTACTCGCTCGCCGACGCTTCGATCGCGAAGTTCGCGGCGGCGCTGGGCCGGACGGACGAGGCGCGGCGCTTCGCGGCGCGCGCCAAGAACTACACCAACCTCTGGTGCGCGGCGGAGAAGTGCTTCCTGCCGAAGACGTCCGACGGCAAGTGGGGCGACCCCTCTACGTCCACCTGGGAGAACCACCCCTACACCGAGACCAACGAGCGCTCGGCTCGCTGGTGCGTGCCGCACGACGTCGACGGGCTCGTCGCGCTGATGGGCGGTCCGGACGAGTTCGAGCGCGAGCTCGACAAGTTCTTCGAGAACGACTTCTACAAGACCGACACGGTCGGCAACTCGTCCGTCCACGGCAACGAGACTTGCCACCATGTCGCCTACCTCTACAACCGCATCGGCAGGTATGACAAGACCTGCCGCCGCGTCCACGACATCCTCACCCGCTGCTACTCCGACAGCCGCCGCGGCTTCGACGGCAACGAGGACTGCGGGGCGATGAGCTCGTGGTACATCCTCTCCGTGCTCGGCATCTATCCGCTCGACCCGGCGTCAGGCGAGTACGAGCTAGGCTCTCCGCTCGTGGACCGTGCGCGGATCGACATCGCCGGGCGCAGGCTCGTCATCACCGTGCGCCGGAGCCGTCCAGGTTCCTGGCGGACTGTCCGCGTGTCATTCAACGGGCGCGAGCTCGCCAACCGCCGCATCGCCCACGCTGACCTCGCTGCCGGCGGCGAGGTCGTCTTCGAACAGGAATAGGGGCGATTTTTGGTATAATACAGCATATGAAACTTGATCCAACGAAGATGAAGGACTGGGAGGTCGCAGAGGCCGCCGAGGCCGGGATGCGTCCGGCGGCCGATCTCCTTGCCGAACTGGGGGTGGAAAAGGGCGAATGGGATGCCTACGGCACCTATCTCGCCAAGGTGGACTCGACGAAGGTGCTGCGGCGTCTCGGGGAGAAGAAGCGCGCGAAGTACATCGACGTCACCGCCATCACCCCGACTGCGCTCGGCGAGGGCAAGACCACGACGACGCTCGGGCTCGTCGAGGGGCTCGGCCGCCTCGGCAAGCGCGTGATCGGCTGCGTGCGCCAGCCTTCCGGCGGCCCGACCTTCAACATCAAGGGGTCCGCGGCCGGCGGCGGGCTCGCCCAGGTGATTCCGCTGACCTCGCTCTCGCTGGGGCTGACCGGCGACATCGACGCGATCACCAACGCCAATAACCTGGCGATGGTGGCGCTCAACTCGCGCATGCAGCACGAGTGCAACCACGACGACGCCTGGCTCGCCGAGCGCGGGCTGAAGCGGCTCGACATCGACCCGGAGCGCATTCAGTTCCGCTGGGCGATGGACTTCTGCGCGCAGGGGCTGAGGAACATCGAAATCGGTCGAGGCGGCAAGTTGGACGGCTTCAACTGCAGTTCCGGCTTCTACATCACCGTAGCCTCCGAGGTGATGGCGATTCTCGCGATGAGCGCCGACCTCGCCGACCTCCGGTCGCGGCTCTCGAAGATAGTCGTCGCCTACTCGAAGTCCGGCGCGCCGGTGACGACGAAGGACCTCGAGGTCGACGGCGCGATGTGCGCGCTGCTCGTCAACGCGATCAAGCCGACGCTGATGCAGTCCATCGAGGGCCAGCCGGTGTTCGTGCACGCCGGGCCCTTCGCCAACATCGCCATCGGCCAGAACTCGGTCGTCGCCGACCGGCTCGCCTGCGCGCTCGGCGACTACGTGGTGACGGAGAGCGGCTTCGCGAGCGACATGGGCTACGAGAAGTTCTGGAACATCAAGTGCCGCTGCTCGGGGCTGAAGCCCGACGCGGTGGTGCTGGTGGCGACCGTACGCGCGCTCAAGGCGCACGGCGGCGCGCCCAAGGTGAAGGCGGGGCTGCCGCTTGACCCGGCGTACACCACCGAGAACCTGGAGCTGCTGGAGAAGGGCTGCGACAACCTTCTCGCGCACATCGACATCATCCGCCGCTCGGGCGTGCAGCCGGTCGTCTGCCTCAACGCGTTCTACACCGACACCCCGGCCGAGCGCGCACTGGTGAAGTCCTTTGCCGAGCGCGCCGGCGCGGCGTTCGCCGTCTCCGACCACTGGCTGAAGGGCGGCGAGGGCGCGCTGGAGCTCGCCGAGGCGGTGGTGAAGGCGTGCAGCGAGCCGAACTCGTTCGAATACCTCTGCGACCTCGCCGAGCCGATCTCGGCGCGGATCGAGAAGCAGGTGAAGGAGGTCTACGGCGGCGACGGGGTGGACTACGAGCCCGCGGCGCTCGAGAAGCTCCGGCGCTTCGAGGCCGACCCCGAGACCGCGCACCTGCCGGTCTGCATGGCCAAGACCCAATACTCGCTTTCGCACGACCCGGCGCTCCTGGGGCGGCCGAAGGGCTGGCGGCTGCCGGTCAAGGACATCCTCATCTACAGTGGCGCGGGCCTGCTGGTGCCGGTCGCCGGCGAGATCAAGCTCATGCCAGGCACCTCCGCCTCGCCCGCCTACCGCAAGATTGACGTCGACGTGGAGACCGGCCGCGTGCGCGGGCTGTTCTGATCTGGAGGAGATGCAATGAGCAGGCTGAAGATCGGGGTGTTGGGTTCGGGCTCGGGCTCGAACATGCAGTCGATAGTCGACGAGATCGAGGCGGGACGGCTCGACGCTGAGGTGCGGGTGGTGCTCGCCGACGTGCCGGACGCGAAGATCCTCGACCGCGCGAAGAGGCACGGCATTCCCTGCCAGTACCTCGACTGCGCGCCGTGGAAGACTAAGCTCGAGGGGCCGGCGGAGGACCGCTGCATCGAGATCCTCAAGGACGCGGGTGTCGATACGGTGGTCCTCGCCGGCTTTATGCGCATCGTCAAGCCGGGGCTCCTGGCGGCGTTCCCGAACCGCGTCCTCAACATCCACCCCGCGCTGCTGCCGGCGTTCCCCGGCGTCCACAGCTGGAAGCAGGCGCTTGACTACGGCTGCAAGGTGGCGGGGGTGACGGTGCACTTCGTGGACGGCGGCACCGACACCGGCCCGATTATCGTGCAGAAGGCGGTGCCGGTCCTCGAGGACGACACGCCCGAGACCCTGCACGCGCGCATCCAGGTCGAGGAGCACAAGGCGTTCCCAGAGGCGCTTGCGCTCCTCGCCGCCGGCCGGCTCTCCGTCGAAGGCCGCCGGGTGCGGATTGACCCGGCGGGAACAGTATGATACACTACGCATAGCGAGGCAATTAGGGGCTGCGCAGATGGTGGTACTCGGAACGATAGACCTGAAAAAGACATTCAAGATTCCCGGCCAGAAGCCGATCGAGGTTCTGAAGGGGGTCAACTTTTCCGTCTTCCCGGGCGAGAAGGTGGCGATCGTCGGCCGCAGCGGCGCGGGGAAGTCGACCCTGCTCAACATCCTCGGCGGACTCGAGAAGCCAACTGGCGGCTCGGTGACGCGTCCGCAGAACATCGGCTTCGTCTTCCAGCAGTACCACCTGATGCCGGAGCTCACCGTCTACGAGAATGTGCTCCTGCCCACCATGTCCGCCAAGATGCGCGCCCTCGTCGGCGGCGCGGTAGGCGCCCGCCGCGCGCGAGAGCTGCTGGAGCAGGTCGGGCTCGGGGACCGCCTGCGCCACCTGCCGTCGGAGCTCTCCGGCGGCGAGCAGCAGCGCGTCGCGCTCGCCCGCGCGCTGGTGACCGACCCAGAGCTGGTGCTGGCCGACGAGCCCACCGGCAACCTCGACGCGATGACGGGGTCCGAGATCCTGCGCATGCTCGCCGACCTCTCCGCCGGCACTTCGGTTTCGCTGGTGATGGTGACCCACTCGCCCGAGGCCGCGGCGATCTGCGACCGGGTGCTTACCCTGGAAGGAGGAGTCCTCAGATGACCGCGCTCCGTCTCGCCGCCCCAATGCCGGCGATCGTCGACATCATCCTCGACTGCGGCGGGGCCGCCGTGTCCGTCAGGACCGAATGCCAGCTTTTCAAGCGCTATCGCCACCAGGCCAAGAAATAAGGGAAAGGAACAACTCGACATGTCCAACAGGCAGTACTCGCAGGAGGAGCTCAGGTCGGCGCTCGTCGGCTTTGGCATCAACGACGCGACCGACGTCTCGCGCTACGGCTCGGGGCACATCAACGACACGTTCAAGGTGGAGACCGCCGGAGGGGCGCGGTACATCCTCCAGCGCGTCACCGACATCTTCGACAAGGACGTCCTCAAGGAGAACATCCTGCGCGTGACAGCCCATCTGAAGGCCAAGGGAGTGAAGACGCTCGAGGTCGTCGGCTACGAGAACCCGTGGCGCGTCTACCGCTTCCTCGAGGGCTACGCCTCGGTCGACCTCATCACCAATCCGAAGGACGCGGCGATCGCGGCCGGCGCCTTCGCGTCCTTCCAGAACGACCTCGCCGACCTGCCCGCGCCGCCGCTCAAGGCGGTGATCCCGCGTTTCCACGACACCGTGGACCGCCTGCGGCTCCTGGACGAGGCCGCCGCCGCAGACGTGAAGGGGCGCCGAGCTTCGGTCGCCAAGGAGCTGGCGTTTATCGACGCGCGCCGCGGTGACGCGGCGAAGATTGTGAAGATGATGGCCGCGGGCGAGATCCCCGAGCGCATCACCCACAACGACACCAAGATCAACAACGTGATGATGGCGCCGGACGGTTCGACGGTTGTCATCGACCTCGACACCACCATGCCTGGCTCGGCGCTCTACGACTTCGGCGACATGGTGCGCACCTCGTCCGCCGCGGCGGCGGAGGACGAGAAGGACCTCTCAAAGGTCTACTCGAAGAAGGAATACTTTGAGGCGCTTGTCGCCGGGTACCTGCCGAAGGCGAAGTTCCTCACCGAGGCGGAGCGGGAGAACCTGGCGTTCTCCGGCCGACTGATCACGCTCACGATCGGCATCCGCTTCCTCACCGACTATCTCGCCGGCGACACCTATTTCCACACCGCCTACGACGACCACAACCTCGTCCGATGCCGCACGCAGCTGAAGATGGTCGAGTCCATGGAGGCTCAGGCCGCGGAGTACGAGGAAATTGTGAGGAAGTTCGGGAAGTGAAGGAGATATTCGTGCTCGGCTCGACCAACACCGACATGTTGATCGCCGACCGAATGCTCCCGGCACCGGGCGAGACCATCAGCGGCGGCAGGTTCATGATGAACCCGGGCGGCAAGGGCGCCAACCAGGCCGTCGCGAGGTCAGATAACTTTAAGCAAAAACCAACAACAAGACAAGAAAGGACCTCAAAATGTTCTATGTATCCGACTACACTTTCGCGGTGGCGCTCTGCGTTGTTTGCATGTTCTGCTGGGGCAGCTGGGGCAACACCCAGAAGCTGGTGGGTAAAAGCTGGCGGTACGAGCTGTTCTACTGGGACTACGTGATCGGCCTTCTGCTCTTCGCGCTCGTCGCCGGGCTCACGCTCGGCAGCATCGGCGAGCATCCGGAATGGGGCTTCGTCGCCAATCTGAAGTCGAGTTTCGGGTCCGCGTGGCTCTGGCCGCTCGCGGCGGGCATCGTTTTCAACCTCTCGAACATCCTCCTCTCGGCGTCGATCGCGGTGGCGGGGATGTCCGTCGCGTTTCCGGTCGGCGTGGGCCTTGCGCTCGTGGGTGGCACGGTGTTCAACTACTACTTCAACCCGGCGGGCAAGCCGCTCGGGCTCATCGTCGCGGGCCTGGCGCTCATCGTCGTCTCCATCGTCTGCAACGCGATGGCGTTCAAGGCGAAGTCGTCCGGCGCTGCAGAGGGCGGTCAGTCCTCCAAGACCGCCCGCGGCCTGGCGCTCGCGGCCGTCGCCGGCCTCCTGATGATGTGGTTCTCGCCGCTCGTCAACAAGGTGATCGACAACGCCTTCGCGAACCCGGCGCCGGCGGCGGGCAAGATGACCGCCTACACTGCGTTCTTCGTCTTCGCGGCCGGCATCTTCGTCTCGAACTTCCTCTGGAACACCATCGCGATGCGCCATCCGGTGCAGGGCGAGCCGATCCGCGACGGAATCAGGCGCTATTTCGCCGGTTCGCCGGCGACGCACCTCGTGGGCATGCTCGGCGGCACCATCTGGGGCCTCGGCACGCTCCTCTCGTTCGTCACCGCGGGCGCGGCATCGCCGGCGATCGCCTACGCCCTCGGCCAGGGCGCGACGCTCGTCTCGGCGCTCTGGGGCATCCTGGTGTGGAGGGAGTTCGCGGGCGCGCCGAAGAAGTCGGCGTACCTCAACCTCGCGATGTTCGTCCTCTTCGTGGCCGGCCTTGCCGTGCTCATCAAGGCTGGCGCCTGATCCGGACGCGGTTGCCTTGGACAGAGGTATTTTGGTATAATTCCCGAAACAAAGGAGGATTCCAAATGAAGACACCGGAAGAGTTTCTTGCCGACAACGGCTTCGTGACGGCGGCCGAGCTGGACCGCCAGGCGCTCATCGCCTCGCTCCTCTCTGAGATGGAGAAGGGCCTTAAGGGCGAGAAGTCGTCCCTGCTGATGATCCCGGCCTACATCGGCGTCGACGGCCGCATCCCGCAGGGGTCGAAGGCGATCGTGCTCGACGCGGGCGGAACCAACTTCCGCGGCGGCGTCGTGACCATCCCGCCGAAGGTGGAGGAGAGGCAGAACCAGCCGATGCCCGGCATCAACGGCCAGGTCGGCGAGGACGAGTTCTACGACGCCTTCGCGAAGGAGATCAAGCGCCTCGACGGCAAGGCGACGGTCGAGAAGGTCGGCTGGTGCTTCTCCTATCCGGCCGAGTCCACGCCAGACCTGGACGCGAAGCTGCTGCGCTGGACGAAGAATGTGGACGCGCCGGGGATCGTCGGCCAGAACGTCGGCGCGGAGCTCCTCAAGCGCACCGGCGGCAAGTCCATCGCCGTTGTCAACGACACGGTCGCCACCCTGCTCGCTGCCAAGGCGACCGAGGGCGACAAGACATACTCCTCCTACATCGGCTTCATCCTCGGCACCGGCACCAACACGGCCTACGTCGAGAAGAACGAGAACATCACCAAGCTTCCCGGCCTGCCTGCCGGCGGCTCGATGATCATCAACGCCGAGTCGGGCGCGTTCGACAAGGCGCCGCGCTCGAAGTTCGACCTCGCGGCGGACGCCAAGACCGGCAACCCCGGCCACGGCCTCTACGAGAAGATGATCGCGGGCGGCTACCTCGGCGGCGTTGGGCTCGAGATCCTCAAGGCCGCGGCGAAGGAGGGCTTCCTGCCCAAGGCCGCCAACGCCGTCGCCGGCCTCGGCTCGCTCGAGACGCGCGACCTGAGCGAGTTCTGCGCAAACTTCCGCGATACGCGGCCGAACCCGCTCTTCTGCGTCTTCGCCGACGCCGACGAGGCGAAGATGGCCCGCCGGCTGACGCTGCCGGTCTTCGAGCGCGCGGCGGTGCTCACCGCGGTGCAGCTTGCGGCGTTCGTGATCAAGTCCGGCGGGGGGGCCGACGCCTCCGCACCGGCTGCGATCAACATCGACGGGTCCACCTACTACAAGACCAAGGCGATTCCGTTCGCCCAGACCGTGGTGAAGGAGCTCGACGACATGCTCGTCAAGCGCCGCAACATCCACTACGAGATCACCCCGCAGGTCGACGACGCGCCGATGGTCGGCGCCGGCATCGCCGCGATGCTCTGATGCGGAGGAAACCGGTGGAAGCCATGAAGACGGCGTCGTTCGCCCTGTCCGCGATCGCGGGCGCACTCGCGGTCGGCGCGGTGGAGGTGGACGGCATCGCCGCCCGGGTCGGCACGGAGACGATCCTCAAGAGCGACGTGGCGATGGAGATGCAGCGCCTGCGCGCGCCGGCCTCCAGCTACGACGAGGTGCGCGCGGGGATGATCGACCGCAAGCTGATCCTCCGCGCCGCGTCCGAGGCGAAGATGTCGATGCAGGACTGGATCGTCGAGAACCGCATACGCGACATCGTCGACCGCGCCTTCGGCGGCGACCGCAACAAGCTCATGGAGTCGCTCGCGAAGCAGAAGGTGTCCTACCCGGAGTGGCACGCACGGATGCGCGAGGACATGATCATCCAGGCGATGCGCTGGAATGTGGTGGACAAGAACGCCACCGCCAGCCCCGCCGCGATGCGCGAGGAGTTCAACGCCCACCCCGAGAAGTACTCCACCCCGCCCAAGGTCACGGTGTCGGTGATCCTGCTCAAGCCCGAGGACGCTGCGAAGCGCGACGAGGTGTCCGCCGCGATCGCCACCAACTCTTTCGCCGACGTTGCCCGCCGGTACAGCGCCGACAGCCACGCCGTGGAAGGCGGAGTGTGGAAGGACGTCACCCCCGCCGACGTCTTCAAGAAGGAGATCTGCGACGAGATCGCCAAGATGCCCAAGGGTACCATCAGCCACTGGATCGAGCTGGACGGCTGGAGTTTCCTCCTGCGCAAGGACGACGAGACGCCAGGCCGCTCCCGCACCTTCGCCGAGGCGTACGCCGACGTGGAGGAGAACGTGCGCCAGGCCGTCGCTATGAAGGCGTACCGCAACTGGATCGAGCGCCTCCGCGCCGAAACCTACATCAAGGTCTACTGACATGCTTACCTGGATGGATTCGCTCAAGGGGCGCTCGATGCTCCGCCTCGCCTCGTTCACCGACGAGGAGATGGTAAACCTCATCGACCTCGCCGCCCAGCTCAAGGCCCGGCGCGCCGCCGGCGTGCGCGGCGACCTGCTGCGGCGCCGCAACATCGCGCTCATCTTCGAGAAGAGCTCCACGCGGACGCGCAACTCCACCCTGATCGCGGTCAGGGACGAGGGCGGCAACGGCGAGTACCTGACCCGCCCTGACATCCACTTCGGCAAGAAGGAGTCGGTCAAGGACACCGCGCGAGTCCTCGGGCGCATCTACGACGGCATCCTCTTCCGCGGCTTCCGCCAGGCGGACTGCGAGGCGCTGGCGAAGTACTCCGGCGTCCCGGTCTGGAACGGACTTACCGACGACTACCACCCGACCCAGATATTCGCGGATCTCCTCACCGTGCGCGAGACCTTCGGCTCCCTGGACGCCAACACTTGCATCGCCTACGTCGGCGACGGCCGCAACAACGTCGCCAACTCGCTGATGATGGGCTGCGCCAAGTGCGGCGTGAGGTACGTCTGCTGCTGTCCGAGCGAGCTGAGGCCGGACGAGAAGGTGCTCGCCGAGGCCGAGGAGGTGGCGAAGCGCAACGGCGTGGACATCCGCGTCTTCGACGACCCCGCCAAGGGCGTGAAGGGCGCGAACGTCCTCTACACCGACGTCTGGGTGTCGATGGGCGAGGAGGCGAAGACGGTCGAGCGCATCAAGCTGCTCCGGCCCTACCAGATCAACATGGACCTCATGCGTGCCACGGGCAACCTTGACGGGCGGCTCATGTTCCTCCACTGCCTGCCGGCCTTCCACGACTTCGAGACAGAGGTGACGAAGGAGTGCGGCGCGCTGGAGGTGACCGACGAAGTGTTTGAATCGAAGTACTCGAAGGTCTTCGACGAGTCCGAGAACCGCATGCACACGATCAAGGCGCTGCTCGTCTCCGCCCTCTGCGACCGCGCGTCGCTGTAGGTGCGCCTCCTCTCCGGGCGGTGCCTGGCGGCGCGGCAAAACAAGGTGGAAATCACGCATGACAGAGAACAGGGTTAACATACTGACGCTGAAGTGGGGCACACTGTACTCCTCCGAGTACGTCAACCGCCTCTACCGCGGCGTGAAGGCGCATCTTTCTCGCCCGTTCCGCTTCGTCTGCGTGACCGACGACCCCGAGGGCCTCGCCGAGGGCGTGGACGCGGTGGCGTTCCCCGAGAAGCCGGACTGGCTCCACCCCAACGCCCGCTACCCCGTGTGGCCGGGCATCTACGTGAAGCTGCTCGTCTTCGAGCCCGGGTTCGCCGGCCTCGTGGGGCCGACGCTCTTCCTCGACATCGACCAGATAGTCACCGGCCCGCTCGACTGCTTCTTCGACTACCTGCCCGGGAAGTTCTGCATCATCCACAACTGGGTGGCGCTCAGGAAGCGGCTCTTCCGCAAGGTGCCTTTCTGCGGCAACTCCAGCTGCTTCCGCTTCGACGCCGGCGAGGGCTGCCGCTACATCTACGACACCTTCCGCTCCGAGGCTGACATGGCGATGGACCCCGAGGTCTACGGCACCGAGCAGGAGTACATGACCCACGCCGTCGGCTTCGACAAGGTGAACTTCTGGCCGGACAACTTCGTCAGGTCCTTCAAGCGCAGCTGCACCTGGCCCTGGCCGCTCAACCACTTCCTCGTCCCTCGGATGAAGAAGGACACCCGCATCCTCTGCTTCCACGGCACGCCCACGCCGCAGCAGGCGATCGACGGCTTCCGCGGCTCGAAGCACATCGACGGATGGACGCGTCCGTGCCTGTGGGTGAAGGAGCTCTGGGAGAAATGAAGAACTACGATTTCTGCTTCGGCTGCGGCTTCTCCTGCGGCGTCACCCAGGCGCTCCGCGCCGCGAACCTACAGTTCGCCTCGCTGCCGTTCGACTGGACCGCGACGCCGAGCTTCCCGAAGGCGGCGCGGATGGCGGCGTCCGACTTCGCGCACTGGCTCGACCGCGAGGACCTCGAGCTTACGGACGTCCGGCACAGCGGCATCAACCGCCGCGTCTACTTCAACCGCCGGACCGGCTTCGGATTCGTCCACGACTTCTCGCTCTTCAAGTCACCGGACGACGCCTACGCCGAGGTAAAGGCTAAGTACGAGCGCCGCGCCGAGCGCTTCCGCGAGAGCCTCGAGTCAGCCAGGACTGCGCTCGCCGTCTGCGTGGAGTGGCCGCTTCTGGGGCGGCTCCGGGACGAGACGCTGGCCGAGACTAAGCGCGTCTTCGAGACCCGCTTCCCCGGCGTCAGGTTCGACCTCCTCTACTTTCACGTCGCCGAGGGCGCAGGCGCCGCGGTGGTGGAGTCTGAGCGCGACGGCGTCACGGTCGTCGGCTGCGAATACCGCAAGTACCTGGACGACGGCGGCGTCCACCACGAGATCGACAACTCCCAGATCCTCGCGTTCCTCAAGGCGAACTACTCCGCGCCGGACCCGCGCAGCGAGGAGGAGAAGCGCCGCTACGACGAGGGCTGGCGGCGGCAGGACCGCGCGCGCTGGCATGGGCGGAGCGCGTTCGAGACGATGGTCAACCGCTCCGCCTTCCGGCTCTACCGGAAGCTCGAGCGCTTCCTCGCGCGCAAGGGGCTGGTGCCGCAGGAGCGGCCGATGTGGTTCGTGACCGAGAATGAGCCGAGGTGATCAGATGAAAAGGGTATTCACTTTCTGGGAGCCGAAGGAGAGGGTGCCGGGGTACGTGCGCCTCTGCATGGAGACGTGGAAGGACCGCCTGCCCGGGTACGAGACGACCGTCCTCGACTACGAGACGCTCGGCGACTGGCTGACCGAGACGGAGCAGCGCGAGGTGCTCTGCCGCAAGATGACGCTCGCGATGCAGTCCGACTGCATCCGCTGCGCCGTCCTCAAGAAGCACGGCGGCGTCTGGCTGGACGCCGACTCGGTGCTCACGAAGCCGCTCGACGAGAGGTTTTCGGCGGCGGACTGCACCATCGTCGCGCGCCGCCAGGACGGCGGGCTCGTCCACTACGCCGCCTACATCAGCGCGACGAAGCCGGAGGCGAAGTTCCTCTGCGACTGGCACCGCGAGCTCAAGCCGCGCGTAGCGAAGGCGGAGCGCTTCCGCTCGAACTTCCTTCTCAGGCTCCTCCGCCGCGGCGAGTGGAAGCTCATCCGCCGCTGGAACTACTGCGTCAACGCGATCATCGACCCGCTCGCGGCGACGGCGGACCCGAAGGACTACGCCTGGATCGACAAGGACGCGATCTTCGCTGTGCCCGAGGAGGAGCTGATGGCGACCGGGCTCAACGCCGTGGACGCCTACCAGAAGTACTGGTTCGAGCCGGGCGAGGTCGACGACGTCCTCGCGCGCACGGCGGGGCTCATCATGCTCCACAACTCCTTCACACCCGAGTGCTTCCGCGCGATGTCGGCGGAGGAGTTCATCGCCACCGACACGAGGCTCGCGCGGCTTCTGAGGTGTCTGTTGCAAAAATGACGATCTCGGTAGTCATACCCGTGTACAACACGGAGCGCTTCATCCGCTTCGCGCTGGATTCGGTAGTGCATCAGACATATTCAGACTGGGAGTGCATCTGCGTCAACGACGGCTCGACCGACGGCTCCGCCGCGATTCTCGACGAGTATGCGGCGAATGACAAGCGCTTCCGCGTCGTCCACCAGGCGAACGGCGGCGAGGGAGCGGCGCGCAACGCGGGGATGGATCTCGCGACCGGGTCACGCGTGCGCTCCTCGAGGGCTCCTGCAGATACCTGCCGGAGATCGCCGCGCGTTGGATGACATGGCGAGAAGGGCGAGTTTTCCGGAATACGACCTCCACGAGCGCGGGTCGACGGTCGACGAGGCGCTGGCGCGGCTGGAAAGGCTCGTTTCCGCGGCGCGGGGCGGCGGACCATCGGTCTTCGCCGTCATCACTGGCTACGGGTCGTCCGGCGGCACCTCTATGATCAAGTCGGCGGTGGTTTCCGCCTGTCGGCGGTATCTTCGCCAGAACCACATCGCCGGGTTCCTCGACGGCGAGTTCGCCGGCGACATCTTCTCTGCGCAGTACCAGTCGTTTCCAGCCGCCGCGCGGATTCCCGTCGCTTACAAGCGCTCTCCCAACCCCGGATTGGTGTTCATCTGCACTGTATAGTTGCTGCTATGCGCACCCATCGGTCTCATTTCCCCATGAGCGTGAAGATGCGCCGGAGGCCTTGACGGGCGAGCGCTCGGAGGGCGTCTAGGGAAGATTCGGTGAACGGCTTGTGCTCGGCCGTGCCCTGCAGTTCCACGTAGCGGCCGTCGTCCGTCATCACGACATTTAGGTCGACCTCCGCGGTGGAGTCGTGCGCGTAGTCGAGGTCCAGCGTCGGCTTCCCGTCGCAGACCCCTACCGAAACCGCCGCCACGCGGTGGATGATCGGACTTTTCGCGAGGGTGCCGTCCGCCACCAGCTTCGCGACCGCGTCCTGAAGCGCGACCATGCCGCCGGTGATGGACGCGCAGCGCGTCCCGCCGTCCGCCTGAAGGACGTCGCAGTCGATGGTGATCTGGCGCTCACCGAGCTTTGACATGTCGACTGCGGCGCGGAGCGAGCGGCCGATGAGGCGCTGTATCTCCGTCGAGCGGGCGTCCTGCCTGAGCTTCTTGATATCCCGGTCCTTGCGTCCGCCTCCGGTGGACGACGGGAGCATGGCGTATTCCGCCGTCACCCAGCCTCTGCCGGTGTCCTTCAGGAACGGCGGAACCTTGTCCTCCACGCTTGCGGTGCAGAGCACCCAGGTGTCGCCCCACTTCACCAGCACGCTGCCAGCGGCGTGCTTGGTAAAGCCGCGCACGAATTCGATCGGACGCAGCTGGTCGCGCCTGCGGCTCGTCGGAAGCTTTTCCCCAGTCCTTGTTTTTCCGGGTTTCATCGTATGGCTCCTTTTCAATTGCGTCGGGTCAGAGACACAGGCGGTAGATGGCGTCTACGTCGGATTCCGTGAGCGGTCTGAAGCCGCCGAGCGTGTTGCCGCTTAAGTTCAGCGTCCTGACGAGAAGGGGGATGTCCTCCTCGCGCGCGCCGAGCTCTGCGAACGTGAGCGGCAGTCCGAGCGACTTCAGCCAGCGGCGGAAGGCGTCGATTCCAGCGAGCGCGGCGTCCGCGTCGCTCGCGCCGATTCCTACGCCGAAGACGTTGCGGGCGAAGCGCGCGAACCTCGCGTCGTCAGTCGCGTGGACGTGCGTCATCCACGCCGGCATCACGACGGCGAGCCCCGCTCCGTGCGCGCAGTCGTAGAGCGCTGAGAGCTCGTGCTCGATGCCGTGGCTCGCCCAGTCCTGGACGCGTCCCGCGCCGCAGATGTCGTTGTGGGCGAGGGTTCCCGCCCACATGATGTTCGCGCGCGCCTGGTAGTCTCGCGGGTCGGCCATCACCTTCTCGCTCTCGCCGATCACCGTCTTCATCACGGCCTCGCAGAGATTGTCCGTGAGGGCGACGTCCTTCGTCGGCGAGAAGTAGCGCTCGCAGAGGTGCGCGAACATGTCCGCGAGTCCGCACGCCGTCTGGAACGACGGCAGGGTCATCGTGAGCTCTGGGTTCATGACGGCGAATTTCGGGCGCAGGATGTCGCCGCCCGCGGCGCGCTTGAGGTTCTCCGGCTCGAGATTGACGACGCTGTTCGGCGACGCCTCGCTCCCGGCCGCCGCGATCGTGAGCACCACGCCGACCGGAAGCGCAGCGGGAATGGCCGGACGCACCTTCACCTCGCGTCCGACGTAGAAGCGCCGCCATTCGCCGCCGTTTGCGGCGCCGATCGCAATCGCCTTCGCGGAGTCAATCGCGCTCCCGCCACCGACGGCGAGCAGGAAGTCGACGCCCTCGGCAAGCGCGAGTCGGATTCCCTCCTCGACGAGCGAACTGCGCGGATTGGGCTTCACCCCGCCGAGCTCGACGATGCCGACGCCCGCTTCGGCGAGCGACGCCTTCACGCGGCCGATAAGCCCGCTCGCGACAGCGCTCTTTCCGCCGTAGTGCAAAAGCGCTTTTCCGCCGCCGAACTTCTGGACCAGCTCGCCAGTCCGCGCCTCCGCGCCCCTGCCGAAAGCGAAATACGTCGGCGCCCAGAAATTGAAGTCATTCATGTTCTATCTCCTACTGAAGTTTCTTTTCATGCGCATATTATATCAAATTCACCGCCGCCGCGGTTCGCCCAGGCGTTTTGCCGGCGTTTCCCCATTAAGCAAACTGCGGCGGGCGAATTTATGCCCAGATCCTGTCTTTAAATACCGCTCAAACTCCTGTGCTTTGTCCAACGATTCAAACGCGATGTAGGTTTCGACCTTTCAAGGACGGAATTTAGCCGTATGTGGAGGTGAGGCAACTCGAACCCAGTGTCCGAAAAATAGGGGAAACATTATTTTGAGATAACCCCATCTGCCGGTTTTCGGGACTGCCGCACCGCCGTTCCTCTCTATTTTCAAGAGCTGTTTCAGTTGTTTCGTCCATTGTTTTCAAGGTTTTATGCTCCTTTCTTTCAGATGAGATTTCGGATGATTCCAGCACATCCCAAGTGAGACAACACGGCCAGCGGCCCAGAGTGTCGCCCCACGCGGCGGACGAGGTCGGCTTCTTTCAGCTTTCGGATGTTCCATGTCGTCCTCATGATAGAGATGATTTTCTTGTTAGTTTTCTTGTCAGTTTTCTTGTCAGTTTCTGCGACGCCCTTGGCTTTGAGCGTCTGCAATAGCTTATCGAACATTGAGCCGCTTAATCTACCTCCTCGGCTGTCTTGAGCTTGCCTTTCCGGACGATCTCTCCATCGGGGTTTATCCATGCATCGTAGAATCTTGCGCCGAGGGGTTCGCCCTTATCGTCGAAAGCGTACGTCTTCTTGTTCTTTGCCAATATCGTGCCGTCTGGCTGCTCGTCAGCGGTATCTCCGTCGATCAGAACTCGGAACGTGTGCTCATAGACATCGTAAGAGCAAACCACGCTGTAAGTGTAAGTGTGGGGATTGCAGACCAGCCACAGATGCCGTCCGTCGGAAGAGAAATTGGCCTTAAAAACGTAAAAGCAACTCTTCACATCCCTTGTCCTATCAGAACACCACTCGTCCATCCCTACGGCCTCACGCCAATCAGAACAAGTTGTAAGCAAAAGCCGCCATTCTGCCGTTCCGTCCTCTCTGCGCCGCTTTAGGAAGAGTGAATTGCGATAATCGTGTTCTTGGTCGGATTGATTGGCTGCGGTGTCCGCTGCCGTTTCGCCTGCGACAAGAGAAAGCTCGCCCGACTTGCATAGAAGTTTAGTTTCTCTCGGCACAGTGCAATACGGCGTTCCAAGCATTACAGCTCGGTCGACGGGAAACGGCGCAGTAGATTTCCCGTTGGCGTCCGGCACATACCTGCATCCGGCAATCGCCGCCAGTGCAACGCAGAAGAGAATCGTTTTCGTCATGGTAATTTCCGGCTCATCATTCCAAT
>SFPL01000055.1 GCA_004551905.1 Lentisphaeraceae bacterium | reverse complement strand
TCCCTTGACGGGCCGTTCTTACCAGGCACTATGCCCGGTGAACAGTAGGGTAGTCTACCAAAATCCGATTAGACAAGTTCCCCATCGGCTTCTTCGTATGGCGGCTAATGGATTGCGATGTCTTTACCTCGACCGTCGCCGATGTATACAATCGCAAGGGAGAGTTTGTTGGCACAAAGACGATTCTTGCATACGATAATGAGCGGTCGATAAACGATTGGCTGATCGAAACCCGCCAAAGGCCGGTGACGCTCAATCTCGGATTCCTCTCTTGCCGTTCGCATGACGTGCAACACGTAAATGACATCTTCTTCCGAAACGAAAAGTCCCTCATCAAGTCGGCGCGTGGTTCGTGGATTACGGACGCGAATCTTTGCGAGGCGGCAGTATATGTGGCAGTTTGCCACTGCATCGAGGCCAACTGGCTGAATGATCGCGATCAGTTCCTTTTCCCTAACGACGGATGGAAGGGCGATAACGAATTCCAATGCGACAGCCTTGTGTACACACTGTTTGCAAACGCCAACAACATCAAGTCTTGTGACGGCGTGAACCACTGGATTCCGTTTACGGAAGCCGAGGTGGACGCAAAGGACCGCTTTGCCTCGCACTTCATAAGCGACTACCTCCGCGCCTCCGCGTCTCCGCGTGAGATAATCTCTCCCGCCGCCAAGTCCGTCCTTGACGCTGGCCGCGAGTTGTGGCGCTATTACCATGCCCAGCCCGGAGCGAACCCCAACGCTTCCTTTTACGACATCCGCCTCCATTTCCAAGGCGCGACAGTTGACGCGAAGGGCAAGTCAAAGATGAATGCGTCTTCATCAGACGAAACCTATACCTCGCTTCTTGCCAATCTCCGCGCCGCCATGAAGAACCTCGCCAAGGCAATCGAACCGAAGGTCTACGAATACGGGTTCCTGAAAAAGTGAGACCGAGTCTGTGCGCAAATCGCCGAATTATGGTATAATTTCACTCATGAAATCCAAGACAATGATAGCCATGTCCGTTTTGGTGTTCGCGGCCGCGTCCGCGAGCGCCGACGCGACCATACGTTTCGACCCCTCGACGCCGGCCTTCAAGGACCAGCGCGACCACCGCAGCGGATCCTCGATCGGGTACGCCGGCTGCGTCACCGACCTCGGCGGCCAGTTCACCGACGAGTTCATGCGCGACCCTGACGCGCTCTGGGAGCAGTTCCAGAAGTCCGGCGCCTACGTGGTGAAGCAGTGGGGCGCCAACGATGACTGGAACCAGTCGATGGCCTACCAGCGGCTGAAGACAGACGCCGAGCGCGCGGAGTTCCGCAAGGTGCATCCGCACACCACGTTCGTCGCGCCAGAGAAGATCTGGCAGTGGCGCAAGGACCACGGCATTAGGATCCTTCTCTGCCTCGAGAACTATTCGACGGCCACCAACTACATGCCCTACTCTCGCACGGACGACATCACGGTCGTCAGGGAGCATATTCTCGAGATGGTCCAGTGGATCGTCGACAACGGCTTCCAGGACCAGGTGATCGGCTTCGAGCTCGGCAACGAGCCGTACTTCGGCAGCGAGCCTGAGAAGTTTGCCGACCGCTGGTCCAAGATCGTGCCTGATATAAAGCGCATCTTCCCCGAGGCCGAGATCGGCTTCTCGATCGCCGAGTACCGTGACGGCGACCCCGACGTCGCGGCGGTCCGCGCGCGCTCCACCGCGGTCGACAAGTGGTTCGAGGGCGGCTCCGAGTTCGGCTTCAACAAGATCAACCAGTGGTCTGGCCGCTTCATCGTGGCCTTCTCCAACTGTCTCGACCTCTGCTCGCACGTCATCTACCACTTCTACGGCGGCGACGCCGCCTACGGCTGCGGAGTGAGCGGCTTCAACCGCATCCGCAACTTCGCCAAGGCCTTCCCCGAGGTCAAGGACAAGCGGGTTTGGATCACCGAGTGGCGCGAGCGGTCGGACGAGGACTGCCGCTGCCAGCAGATGCACTCGTCGTCGATCTTCAAGGCCCACTACGCGCTCGCCTGCATCTGCCAGCCGAACATCGACGCGATCAACCTTCATAGCTGCAACTCGCTCGCCGGCGGGTTCGACATCGCGACCGGCAACGGCTCGTGGTACATCCAGTGGGATCCCGCCGGGCGCGACTTCTCCGACCCCGACTTCACCGGCCGTCCGCGCATCGAGACCGGTCCCGTGGGCCCGGTGTTCAGCATGTACAACCAGGCGCTCATCGCCCACCCGCTCATCATGGACCACGGCACCTGGGCCGGCGGCTCGATCACCAACTCGAGCTACTGGAGCGCCAACGTCTTCTACAGCTTCCACCACGCGATGGTCGAATGGCTCACGGGCGGGGCGGATCCCAAGAAGCTGCCGCAGAACAAGGGAAACGCGGAATGGGTGCTTGCTACCAACCCCGAGCGCACGTCGATCGCAATCCTCGTCTGCAACTCCACCCGCAACGACTGGAAGCCGACGCTGGCGATGACTGGTGCCAAGCCCGGCCGCGCGCACTACCGCACCTTCAGCTGCCCCGACGAGAAGCGGATCTTCGTGCACCAGATCCCCGGCGAGCCGAGGCCGACAGTCGAGGCCGAGTACGACGGCGACGCGGCAAGCCTGGTGGTGCCCGCCTACACTATCGCAACCATCACCATCCCCGTCGTCAAGTGACGGCATTGCCAGCGCCTAAACGAAAGGACCAACGATGAAAACCTATGTCTTCAGGACGGCCGCGGCGGCGGCGCTCTGCCTCGTCGCGGCGGCGGCGGCGGCGAAGGACTTCTCCACCACGATCGACCTCGCCCCGGCGCAGCCGCTGGCGCGGGTGCCAAAGAAGTTCCCCGGCTTCGGCTACGTCTGCGACCCCAAGGTCGGCGGCGAGGAGACTGTGCTCGAGTACCGTCATTCCGGCGCTTGGGTGCTCAAAACCAAGGTCTGCGACGAAAAGACGCTCGAGTTCCTCGTGCGCAACCACATCTCGATCCTGCTGGTGCTTGATGGTTCGCGCGAGAAGATCAACGCCGATCTGAAGCGCATTGCGGACGGCAAGTACGACTCGGCGATCGCGGGCTTCCTGCTCGGCGACCGGGCGGACGGCGGCGGCGAGGCCGAGGCCGAGAAGTGGCGCGCGGTGGTGTCGTCGATCCGGCGCAGGTTCAAGGACGTGCCCATAGCAATCCCGGCGGCAGACGCCAAGCCGCCGCTGGCGAAGATGCTGGCGGACCGGATCCGCGATGTCTCCAAGTTCGTCTACGACTTCTCCAAGGTCCCCGCTCCCTACAAGAAGCTTAAGGAGATCACCAAGTCGCTCACCTTCGGCAGCAACAAGGACCTGAAGCGCATGCGCCTCTGGGTGATCGCGCCGGACCGGATGCCGGGGAGCGACGAGTCCACCCGCTCCGACTTCAAGACCACCAGCTGGAAGATCCACTGGATGATGTCTGCCTACGCGGTGGAGGCGGTGGACGCGGTGCTCTTCAACCAGCCGATGCAGCCGGACGACTTCGGGTACACGCTGCGCTACCTCGGCCAGGCCTTCCGCGACCACGGCACCGTGCTCACCCACGGCGAGTCCGCCTCGTCCGAAGCGGCGAAGTCGAAGAGCATCTCGCCCGACCTCGAGCAGGACTTCGACGACCTCACCGGCGGCTTCGGCGGCGAGGACAACATGAAGATCATCGCCTCGCCCAAGGCCTGCGCCAACCTCGCCAACGGGAAGTCCGGCGACGTCGAGTACCTGGCGCTCGCCAACGGCTCCGACCGCCTCTGCCTGATTATGGTCAACACCTCCGGGAAGCGCACCAAGTACACGGTGGAGACCAAGGGCAAGAAGACCGGCAACTGCACCATCCGCCGCATGTTCTTGGATCCCGGGACGAAGAAGGTGAAGCGCGAGGCGTTCGGCGGCTACGGCCAGCCGGGTCTCCCCTACACCTCCTCTATCGAGCCGGGCGCGGTGGAGACCGTGACCCTGATCCTCACCGACAGGAAGTACAACCAGGCTGGCTACTGACGGCAATGGCGCGCGGCGTTTTCATCACCTTCGAGGGCGGCGAGGGCTGCGGCAAGTCGACGCAGGCGGCAATCCTCAAGGACGCGCTTGAGCGCTCGGGGCGGAAGGTGCTGCTCACCCGCGAGCCCGGCGGCACCTGGCTTTCGGAGGAGATCCGTTCGCTCCTCAAGGATCAGGTGAAGGACCCGCCGTGCGACCGCGCGGAGACGCTCTTGTTCCTCGCGGCGCGCGCGCAGCTGGTGGAAAGGGTGATCCTGCCCGCGCTCGAGCGGGGCGAATGGGTGGTCTCCGACCGCTTCAGCGACTCCACCCTCGCCTACCAGGGGCATGGGCGCGGCCTTCCGCTCGACCTGCTCACCGAGACGAACAGATTCGCCTGCCGCAGTCTGAAGCCCGACCTGACCTTCCTCTTCGACTTGTCGCCGGAGGAGGCGGAGCGGCGCATGCGCGAGCGCGAGGTCCGCGAGAACGCCAGCGCCGACCGCATCGAGCGCGAGGCGGCCGACTTCCACGAGCGCATCCGCCGCGGATTCCTGGCGATGGCGGCGGCGGAGCCGGAGCGGTTTGTGGTCCTGGACGCCGCGGCGTCCAGAGTAGAGATTGCGGAGAGGATATGGACGGAGTTGAGGCGTTTCGACTAATCGCGCGCGCGATCGACTCGGGCTCCGCCGCCCACGGCTACCTCGTTGTCGGCGATGTGCGTGGCAACGCCGCGGAGCTGGTGAGGAGAGTGCTCGAGAAGCTTTTTCCCGACGAGCGCGACCAGATCGCTGCTGGCGTCCACCCCGACGTGGTGACCCTTGAGCCCGAGGGCAAGAAGCGCATCATCACCATCGACTCGATGCGCGAGCGCATCGTCGAGCCGATGGCCTCCACCTCTTTTTCCGGCGGCTGGAAGGTCGGCATCGTCTCCGGCGCCGACCGGCTAAACAACGAAAGCGCGAACGCCTTCCTGAAGTCGCTCGAGGAGCCGCCGCCGAAGACGATGTACTTCCTGCTGACCGACCAGCCGGACGCGATCCTGCCCACCATCGTCTCGCGCACCCAGCGCATCGACCTCAAGCTGCCTCCGGGCCTGCTCGAGGGCGAGGAGTACGAGGCGGTCGCCGAGGCGTTCGCGGCGAAGGACGCCGCCCGTCTCGCCGAGATGCTCGACTCGCTCGTCGAGGAGGCGCCGGAGGCGGACGCCGTGCTCGTGCGGCGCCGGTTCTTCCGCACGCTCCTCTCGTTCGCGCGCGCGATGGTGCTCTCCGGCAAGCTCCCGCGCCACCAGGCTTTCCGCAACGTCGAGTTCGTCGAGGAGGCCTACCGCCGCTGCGAGAAGTCCATGAAGGCTGAGCCGGTCCTTTCCTATCTCCTCGACCGCTTTGCCTTCTGAACCGTGGCGGATCCCGCGGCGTTTACAAGGGCATGAAAGCAGTGACTCTCCTCGTTGCCTTTGCCGCGGCCGGGCTTGCCCTCGCAGACGGCGCGTCCACCAACACCTTCGCCGACCTCGGCACCGTTACCGTCGAGGCGAGCGCGCTTTCCAAGTACCGGCCAGATACGGTGTCCGGCGCCACCTTCACCGCCGAGCCGCCGGAGCGGCTGCCGACGGTGGTCGACACGCTCACCGCCGACTTCATCCGCGAGCGCAACCCGACCGACCTCAACGACCTCCTGCGCTGGGTGCCGGGCATCGAGACCGGCGGCACCTCGCTCCTGGTTCGTCAGCCGGGCTTCTTCACCATCCGCGGCATGGGCGGCACCGAGCCGATGTTCGACGGGGTGGTCCCGATCGGTCGCGGCGCCGGGCTCTTCATGGACCCGTTCATGATGGACCGAGTCGAGGTGGTGAAGGGTCCGATCGCGTCGCTCACCGGCGGCGCCGGCGCGCAGCAGAACAACAACGGCGCGGGAGGGTCCGTGAACATGTATCTCAAGGGCGCACACCTCGACCGCAGCGAGGTCAACTTCCAGGAGAACACGTCCATAGGACGCAACACTTGGCGCCAGCGCGGCATGGTGGACGCGAACGAAGTGCTTGTCGATGACATCATGGCGATTCGCCTGCCGCTGTCGCTCGACTTCTACTCGCCTGCCTACACCGCCGCCGGGTCGCAGGACGGTGCGCGCCCGCGCCAGCAGTACACCCTGGCTCCGTCGTTCGTCGCGAAGCCGTCCGACGCGGCTTCCTTCGGCGTCAAGTCGATGTTCGTCTACTCCGACTCGCCCAGCTACATCGGCATCCCGGTCTGGCGCGGCGCGCCAGCGGCGGGCTACGGCTGGTACGAGTCGTCGTGCCGCAAGACCGACCGCTCGACCTACAAGGGCGTGATGGTCAACCCGTGGGTCGACTGGCAGGTGACGGACGAGTGGCTACTCAAGTTCGGCGGCTCGTTCATGTACTCGCACCTGGAGCAGACCACCCGCGAGCCGTACACTTCGTATTCGGTGGACGCGAACGGCAACCTGATCGGCGCGTTTCTCCACTACTGCAACACCGGCTGGTGGCCCAACGGCGAGAAGTACATGACCTCCGGTTTCTCCGAAAGCCGCATGTTCCAGCAGAGCTACACCGCCTACACGCGTTCCATCTACACGCTTGAGGAGCTGCCTTTCGGCTTCAGAAACAAGTTCGTAGTCCAGCCGGACTTCTACTACCACGGCGCCGGCGGCTTTGGCGGTCCGGTCTCGCGCTACGGCGCGACGGTGCAGGACTCGCTCGGCTGGGGGTGGGTGACGCTCCTCGCCGGCATCCGCTACGACTACTTCATGGAGAACGACAACACCCAGTCCACGCGCAACACCGGGACCGGCGCCGTGACCACCACCCACTACGACGAGGCGCGCGCCTTCGCGTTTTCGCCGCGCGGCGGGCTCACGGTGCAGCCGCTCGACTGGCTGGTCTTCTTCGGCAACGTCTCGCAGACCCAGACCCCGACGCTCGGCTACCGCAACTCCGACGGCACGCGGCCGGACGACCCCTGGACCGCGACGCAGTGGGAGGCGGGCTTCCGGGTGCGGCCGCTTGAGAAGCTGTGGTTCAGCGCGTCCTACTTCAACATCGAGCAGGAGAACACTCCCGTCGCCGAGACCTCTGGCGGCCAGACCTACTACTGGTTCGACGGGCACAACCGCTCGAAGGGCGTGGAGTTGTCGCTTTCCGGCGACGTGACCGAGAACTGGTCGGTGATGGCGATGTACGCCTACACGCTCTACGAGGACTGCACCAAGTCCGGCATGGCAGGCGAGTTCGAGCGCATTCCGCGCCACGCAGCGACCTTCAACACGTCCTACCGGCTGCATGGTTTCGACTGGGTGGAGGACGTGGTGGTGGGCATGGGCTACCGCTTCCGGTCGATGAGCTACGCCACGATGCGCGGCGCGTTCGTGAACGAGAATCTGCGCTTCGACCCGAGCCACGTCTTCGACGTCAACCTGTCGGTCCCGCTCTCGAAGTTCGGCTGGCGCGACGACTGGTTCCTCACCCTTGGCGTCAGGAACATCTTCGGCGAGAAGTATTTCGACACCTCTCGCCACTACTACGAGTGCTTTGCTGGCGAGCCGCGCACCTTCGAGATCGGCCTCCGCGGCAGGTTCTGAGCTTCCTCCCGGCGCCGGCCTACTCGGCCGGCGGGAAGGTCCCGTCGGAGACTTCGCGGACGTAGGATGCGAATGCATCGCGCACCACCGCGGCGAGGTCGGCGTACTTCTTCACGAACGACGGGACCTTCTCGTTGAGCCCGAGGAGGTCGTGCATCACCAGCCACTGCGCGTCGCAGACGGGGCCGGCGCCGATGCCGACGGTGACGATCTTTAGCGCCGCGGTGATCTCCGCCGCCAGCTCCGAGGGAATGCACTCGAGCGTCACCGCAAACGCCCCGGCCGCCTCGACCGCCTTCGCGTCCGCCAGCACCTGGTCTGCCGCCTCGCGGGTCTTGCCCTGCTTCTTGAAGCCGCCGTAGGAGTTGACGCTCTGCGGCGTCATCCCGACGTGCGCCAGCACCGGGATCCCGGCGGTGGTCAGCCGGCGGATGAGCGGGGCGACGGACGCGCCGCCCTCGAGCTTGACCGCGTCTGCGCCGGCCTTGATCACCGCGATGGCGTTGCGCATGGCGTCGTCCTCTCCGCACTGGTAGGAGCCGAACGGCATGTCGCCGACCACCAGCGCCTCCTTGGCCGCCCGCGCGACCGCGCCGACCGCGGCCAGCGTGTCGGACATCTCCACCGGCAGCGTCGTCTCGTAGCCGAGGGCGTTCATCCCCAGAGAGTCGCCGACAAGGATGATTGGCACGCCCGCCTCGTCCGCGAGGCGGGCAAAGCAGGCGTCGTAGGCGGTGCAGCAGCCGAGCTTTTGCACGCCCTTGGACTTCCTGATGCGGTCGACGTTCCACTTCTTCATCTCTTGCGCTCCTCCGAAGCAAAGGAAAACTGGTGGACCCTGCGGGACTTGAACCCACGACCAAGGGATTATGAGTCCCCCGCTCTGACCGACTGAGCTAAGGGTCCGTGTAGGTGTGTATTATACCAAAATTCGCGGACTGCGGCACAGACCGCGTCATCCCGCGAACCCGGCCGCCATCGTGGCGAGGATGAGGATCGGCACGAAGTACTTCATGAGGAATCCGAAGAAGGCCGGGAAGCGCAGGCCAGCGCCAGCCGACGCCTCGCGGTCGAAATTGCCGTATCCCCAGCCATGGTTGGAAACGGCGAAGACGCAGATGAGCAGCGCCCCGAGCGGCAGCCAGAACTGCCCGAAGACGAAGTCCTCCCACCCCAGGACCGGGCCGAAGAACACGGTCGGCAGCGAAAGCGCCGCGACGGCGACCGCGACCGCGACGGCGATCCAGATCCGCTTGCGCCGGAGCTCGTCCACGAGTCCGCCGATGATGCACTCGAACACGGCCACGATGGTGGTAAGCGCGGCCAGGGTGAGGAAGAGGAAGAAGAAGAACCCCCAGACCCGTCCGCCCGCCATGCTGGCGAACACCTTGGGCAGGGCGACGAAGATTAGCCCCGGGCCGGAGGTGACGTCGACCCCGTAGCTCGCGCACGCCGGGAAGACCACCATTCCCGAGAGGACGGCGACGAAGGTATCGATCGTGATGATCCAGGCCGTCTCCGACGCCAGCGAGCGCTCGCGGCCCACGTAGCTGCCGAAGATGGCCATGCAGCCGACGCCGACCGAGAGGGTGAAGAACGCCTGACCCATGGCACCGAAGACCGCCCGCCAGGGATGCGCGGCGAACGCCGCCCAGTCGGGCGAGAGGTAGAACCTTAGCCCGTCGCGCGCGCCGGGAAGGGTGAGCGCCTTGGCGGCCAGGACGCCGAGGATGGCCAAAAGCGCGATCATCATGAACTTGGTGGCGCGCTCGACGCCGTTGCGCACGCCGGCGATGCAGATCGCGGCGGCGACGGCGACGACGACGGAGAGGCTCGCGAAGCACACGGCGTGGTCGCCGAGCAACGCGGAGAACTCCACCGGGCCGCCACCGCAGAGGTAGTCGGCGGAGTACTTGAGCAGCCAGCCGGCGACGTCGGTGTAGTAGATCATCAGGAGGAAGTTGCCGGCGAAGATCACCTTGCCGACGACGGACCAGAGCCGGCGGCGCTTCGCGGCAAGCGCCCCCATCGCGCCTGAGATGCCCATTCTCGCCGCGCGGCCGATGGCGAGCTCGGCGGTGAGGAGCGGAAACCCGAGCAGGACGAGGAACGCGAGGTAGACGAGCACGAACGCGGCGCCGCCGTTCTGGCCGACCATGAACGGAAATCTCCACACGTTGCCCAGCCCGACGGCGCATCCCGCCGCCAGCATCAGGAACCCCAGCCGCGACTTCAGCCGCGCCCTCGTGCCGTCATTGCTCAATTTCACCACCCCAGTTCATTTTGCTTTGTGCGCGAATTATAGCAAATCCAGGCGCGCGTCAGCAAGAGCGAGGCGTACCATGCGGCGCACGCGCCGAGCCCCCATTCCTCCACCTCGAAGTTCGCCCAGCCGAGATCGGCGACCGCTCGCGAGACGCCGGTCATCGCCCTCGTCACGAGCGCGGCGAGGTTGTTGAGGTGCGCCGCGGCAGTTTCGGAGACGAAGCCCGCGAGCGCGCCGACGACGCCAGTCGCCACCGAGAGCGCCGCCGCGGGCAGGAGCGCGAGGTTGGCGACGATGCCGCCGGGGGTGAAGCGGCCGAACGCGTTCGCGGCGATCGGCGCCCCCGCCGCCCAGGCGGCGAAGGAGAAGAAGAGCGCCTTCGCCCAGAGGCTGCCGAGCCGCTCCGCCGGGCGCACGGCGAGGATCAGCGCGAGCATCACCGTGAACGAGAGCCGGCAGCCGACGTCCGCGACCATCCGCGGGTCGGCGAGATGCACCGCGAGGAAGGTGAGCGACCAGGCGCGGAGCGCGTCCGACCGCCGCCAGAACACCGGCGCGAGCAGGTAGAGGCTCGCCATCGCCGCCGCCCGCACCGCGCTCGGCGGCGCGCCGATCATGTAGACGTAGAGCCAGAGCGGCGGCAGCGCCGCGGCGCCGGCGAGCCGCTGGGGCACGAACGCGAGCATCAGCAGCACCATCAGGGTCCTGGCGACGATCATCACGTGGAGCCCCGAGATCGCGAAGACGTGGATCGAGCCCGACTCCACGAAGGCGCGCCGTAGCTCCGGCTTCAACCGCCAGCGCTCGCCGAGCAGGATCGCGCGGTTGACGGCACACGCCTCGGCGTCCAGCTCGATCCCAATCGCCGCCTGGCGCGAGAAGGCGCGGCGGAGCGGCGCCGCGGCGGCGGAGGAGCGGGCGCGGCGGGGACGGTCCCGCAGCCACGGCGAGAGCTTGAGCGCCTCCTCCTGCGGCGCGACCGCGAGGAAGAAGAGAGCCGCGCCGGCGAACGTCGTGGCGACAAGGCGCCAGCCTGGCAGACGGAAGCCGTGGCCGAGGAGCGCGGCAAGCGCCGCGGCGATGGCGAAGAGCGGCCACGAGCCGCACGCCGCGGGACGCAGCGATGCGAACCACTCGCCGGCGAACAGCGCCGCGCAGATGTAAAGCAGGTTCATTGGTGCGTATCATAGCATTTCCGCCGTTTGCGAACCTTAAGCGAACCTTAAGCGAATCTAAAGACGAATTTAGATTCGCGCGCGGCGGAATTTGGTATAATGCGCATTTCAACATGGAATCGGACGGTACCAGGGGCGGCGAAATGCCGTATGCGGAGATAGTCCGTCTCGTGTGGCCGCTGGCGCTCGGGATGGTGAACAACGCGGTCATGCAGTTCGTCGACCGCGCCTATCTCGCGCACAGTTCGCTCGCTGCGCTCGAGGCGGTGCTGCCGGCCGGGATGCTGATGTGGATCTTCGCGGGCTTCTTCCAGTCCGTCGTCGGCTACTCCTCGGTGCTGGTCGGCGTCGGCCACGGCGCGAGCGACCACGAGCAGTGCCGCGACATCTACCGCGCGGCGAAGTTCGTCGCGTTCGCCTCCGCGCTCCTCTCGCTGCCGCTCGTGCCGCTCGGCCGGCATCTGCTTGCGCTGGCCGCGCCAGGTCCGCAGGCGCTGGCGCTGGAGCGGGACTACTTCACGATCACGATGGCGGGCGCGTTCGCGGTCTATCTGCAGATGGCGGCGGCGTCGTACTTCACCGGCCGCGGCCGCACCCGGCCTGTCTTCTGGGTGAACCTCGCCGGCAACGCGCTCAACATCGTGCTCGACCCGGTGCTCATCTTTGTCTGCGGCTGGGGGATCGCCGGCGCGGCGGCGGCGACGGTCGCGTCCATGTTCGCCCAGGCGGTCGCGCTCGGCTTCGCCGCCGAGCGGGAGATGCGCCGGGAAGGGGACCCCACCTCCTTCGCCGGCGTGCGCCGCCAGGTCGGGCGGATGCTTCGGTTCGGAGTCCCGTCCGGCGCCTACACGGTGCTCAACATCCTCTCGTTCACCATTTTCGTGTTCGTGACCGGCGGCGTGGGCGAGCTGGAGCTCGCCGCGTCCAACGCCTGCTTCACGGTGAACTACCTCCTCTTCGCGCCGATGGAGGGGTTCTCGATCGGCGCCTCCACCCTGGTCGCGCAGGCAATCGGCCGCGGCGACCTCGCCGCGGCGCGCGCGGACGCGCGGCGGACGATTCTCCTCGGCGTGGGTCTTGTCGCTGCGCTTTCGCTCGTGGTGGTGGTCTGCTCCGGACCGATCCTCTCCATCTTCGCCTCGCAGGCCGGCGAGCGGACGGAGGAGTTCATGCGCCTCGGGTTCGTGCTGCTCCTCATCATGGCGGCCTGGCAGGTGTTCGACGCGGCGGACGTGATCGTCTCCGGCGCTCTCAAGGGCGCGGGAGACACCCACTTCGTGATGACCTGGATGCTGGTGACGGCGTTCCTATTCTGGCTGCCGCTCGTCTTCGCCGTGCGCCACTGGCACAACACCATGCCGGCCCTGTGGGGGACGATGGTTGTCTACGTGGTCGTCATCTGCATCGGCTCGTTTATCCGCTGGCGCCGCGGCAGCTGGACTCTGCGGTTTAAAGGGCGGTTCGACACCGTCCCGGCGCGTGTCGATTCCGTACACGGATTACAAATCCCTAATTCTTCGCACAGGTAGGCCGTAGGAGGCGACCTTTGTCCACAGGGCCGGGATGGCGTCGCGCCATCCCGGCCCGTCCTGCATATTTTGACTTTTTTGCAGATTCCCCCTTGACTTTTGCCG
>SFPL01000054.1 GCA_004551905.1 Lentisphaeraceae bacterium | reverse complement strand
TACCTTTTCCTTGCGCTGACGCGCAATGGAACGAAAATCTTCACCCTTAGACATGGCACGAAAATTTCAGTCGAAATTTACAGTTGCTGTCCCCATTGTTTTACCGCCAAAATCTCACTTGTGCGCACAACTTTTCGCTTACACATTTCTTACATATTTGGTAATCGCCGTGTTTTGCCATCCAAATTATTGTAATTCCTTGCCACTGGCGCCCGAGATATCTGCAATTTACGCGCTGAATGTGAAGAATGGCACGCTTTTTGCTATATTTAAACAAAAGGCAAAGTCCTTCACAAGGAGAAAACAAAAAATGAACAAGTACATTACTAACGTCCTCGCCGATGTCAAGGCGAAGAACGCAGATCAGCCGGAGTTCCTCCAGGCGGTCGAGGAAGTCCTCACTACCCTCGCGCCGGTCATCGAGGCGAATCCGGCCTACCAGGCCAACGCCATCCTTGAGCGCATCGTCGAGCCGGAGCGGACAATCATCTTCCGCGTGCCGTGGATCGACGACAAGGGCATCGTGCGGGTGAATCGCGGCTACCGCGTGCAGTTCAACTCGGCGATCGGCCCCTACAAGGGCGGCCTCCGGTTCGATCCGTCGGTCAACCTGTCGGTGCTCAAGTTCCTCGGCTTTGAGCAGGTCTTCAAGAACTCGCTCACCACGCTGCCGATGGGCGGCGGCAAGGGCGGTTCGGACTTCAACCCCAAGGTCAGCCCCCACACCCCCGGCAAGCGCTGCAGCGACCGCGAGGTGATGCGCTTCTGCCAGAGCTTCATGACCGAGCTCTTCCGCCACATCGGCGCGGACACCGACGTCCCAGCCGGCGACATGAACGTGGGCGGCCGCGAGATCGGCTACCTTTTCGGCCAGTACCGCAAGATCGCCAACGAGTTCACCGGCGTGCTGACCGGCAAGGGTCTCTCCTTCGGCGGCTCGCTGGTCCGCCCAGAGGCGACCGGCTACGGCGACGTCTACTTCGCCGCGAACATGCTGGCGATGCGCGGCGACACGCTTGAGGGCAAGCGCTGCGTCGTCTCCGGCTCCGGCAACGTCGCCACCTACGCGGCCGAGAAGCTCATGCAGCTCGGCGCCAAGGTGCTCACGCTCTCCGACCGTTCGGGCGCGATCTACGCGAAGGACGGCATCACCCCGAAGATGCTCAAGGACGTGATGCGCCTCAAGACCGTCGACCGCGGCGAGCTCGCCGACTTCGCCAAGAAGACGAAGGCCGTCAAGTTCTTCAAGGGCGCCAACAGCTGGCAGCTCGCAGACGAGGTCGACTGCGCCTTCCCGTGCGCGCGCCAGAACGAGCTCAACGGCAAGGACGCGGCCTACCTGCTCAAGCACGGCTGCACGCTCGTCGGCGAGGGCGCCAACATGCCTTCCACGCCGGACGCGATCGCCGCGTTCGCCAAGGCGAAGATCATGTTCTCGCCCGGCAAGGCGTCGAACGCCGGCGGCGTCGCCACCTCGGGCCTGGAGATGTCCCAGAACTCGGAACGCCTCTCCTGGACGGCCGAGGAGGTCGACTCCAAGCTCAAGGGCATCATGAAGGCCATCCACGACAACGCCTGGCACGCCGCGGAGAAGTACGGCCACAAGGGCGACTACGTGATGGGCGCGAACATCGCCGGCTTCACCAAGGTCGCCGACGCCATGCTCGCCCAGGGCGTCTAAGCCGACAGCGGCAAAAAACCAAGACAACGGCGGGACCGGTCACACGACCGGCCCCGCCTGTTTTTGCACGGACGCGGCTGCGCGGTCAGCTCCGCACGGGACGATGACCAGAGGAAAGTGCCGCGCACCAAATGGACATGGAGGTTCCGTAGCGCTGGCGGAAGGCTCGGACTCACCGCCTGGTCCAACTCCGGCGGCGGTTCGTACAACGGCTCCGGCTATGCCGGCGGGCGCGACGCGTTCTGCGGAATCGTGCCCAGATGCCTATTGCTGGGGCCGAGACTCTTCCAGCAGCTTTCCGGGACGGTTGGAGGTGACGGTGTCGGCGCCGCGCTCGACCGCGAGCAGCGCCGACCTGGCGTCGTCCACGGTCCAGACGTTGACGTAGTACCCGGCCCGGTGGAAGGCGGCGATGTATTCCGCGGTGACGATCGCGGGGTCGAACTGGAGCGCAACGCCGGTCGCCTGCGACTTGTGGACGATCTTCAGTGCCTCCTCGACCGGGCGCGGAGGGTCGTTTTTCCCCCAGCCGCGCCGGCAGGTGACGCCCATCCACGCCTGGAAGTCCGGCATCGCCGCGCGGAGCGCCGCGATGGTCTCCGACCGCGCCGAGGCGAAGACGAGGTTGCGCGGCGTCGCGTTGGTCTGCGACTCGACGAGGCGCCTGATCGCGGGGACGATCTCCGGACCGGCCTTGACGTCCACCTCGATGAACCTGCCTTCGCGCGCAAGGGCGAGGATGTCCTCAAAGAGGCACGGCCGCTCGTTCGCCCACTCCTTCCCCTTCCAGCTGCCGACGTCAAGGTCCTTCACCTCGTCCCAGGTGCAGTCGGCGCAGCGCTTGTCGATGCCGGCGATGCGCTTCAGCGTCGGGTCGTGGAAGCTGAAGACGCGTCCGTCGCGGGTGAGGTAGACGTCGCACTCGAAGCCGAAGCCGCGCTCGACCGCGCGGCGATAGGCGCTCGGGGTATTCTCGGGCGCGTCTTCGCTCATGCCGCGGTGGGCGAGGAGGCTCTCATGGGAAAGCCCGGCCGACGGCGTCGAAGCGGCGCCGACGGCGGCGAGCAACCTCGCGTTGGTGGTTCTGTTCTCGGCCAGGCGGATGCCCGGGACGGCGTCCATTTCCTCGCGGAGGCGTGCCGACAGCTCCGCGTAAAGCCGCCCCTCGTCCGTCGAAAACGAGTTCCACCCCTTTTTCATCAGGCGGACAAAGCGGGTGAAGTCGATGGAGAACGCCCACGCCCTGACGTTGCGCAGGCGCTCGGCACCGTCGGCCTCGGCGGCCGCAAGCGCGGCGCGGCGACGCACCTCGGCGGCCGCGAAATAGTCCTCGCCGAGCGCTGCGAGACTGCAGCCGTCGTAGATCGAAAGCATCATGTCCGGACGCGCGGCGTAGCGCGCGACGGCGTCCTCGTAGTCGGCGCGGACGATGGACGCGGCCCGGCCGTAGAAGCCGCCGAAGAAGTCGTCGAGGAGCGGGCCGAGCTGCTGATCCGGGTTCCACATCAGCTTGGCGAGGAGCCACGCCTTCAGCTCGGCGAAGTGGGCGTGGGAGCCCTGGTAGTCGCCCTGCTCGAACATCATCTTCACGCCGTGGTCGCGGAAGAACCTGAGGTTCGCCTGCAGCACGCCGCCGTTGGGGAACACCTGCGGATAGGAGCTGAAGCAGGTGGTATAGTCCCAGAGGTAGAGCGCGTCGGTCTGGGCGGCCCAACCGTCGATGTCGCGGCGGAAGGACACGTTCTCGGGGTATACGCCGCCGTCGATGGGGTGGGCAAAGTCGCACTCGATGGTGCAGAGGCATGGGACAACGTTGCGCCTCAGGCGCGTCTTCTTCGGCGGGCGGCGGGTGTACTGGTAGGCGAGGGTCTCGATCATGACGCCGGGGAACTCGCGCTCGACCGCCTCGGCGACGGCGTTGACGAAGCGGACCAGAGTACCGGCGCGCGACTCCTCCTCGGCGTCGACCGCTGCGCAACGCGGGCACTCGCAGCCGTTTAACCAGTCGTTCTGGCTCACCCCGTAGAACTTCGCCCCGGGGTCGGCGCGGATGCGCGCGAGGACGTTGGAGACGACGATTGCGAGGACGTCCGGGTTGGTGAGGCAGAGCTGGGTGCGCTCCTTCAGCCGCCTGCCGCCGACCATGGAGAAGTACTCCGGGTGGGCGTCGAAGTACTGCTCGGGCGGCAGCAGCGTTTTGAAGGTGTGGCAGCTCGACAGCCCGCCTCCGAAGCGGTAGGAGTCGCCGCCGTACTTCGCCGAGGCGGACCGGGCGTGACTGAAGCCGTTCATGCGGAGGCGCGCGGCGAAGTCGAGATGGGCTTTTACGTCCGACCAGAGGCACTGGCGCATCTCGAACGCGGGGATCTGGACCTCGTCGAGTCCGGCGGGGACCTCCAGCCGCGCCTTCTTCGGCACCGATTCGCATTGGCTCGAGTACCACCTCACGCCGCCGAAGCGCTCCAGCACCTCGTAGACGCCGTAGAGGCAGCCGCGGGCAGCCGAGGCGACGACGAGCAGGTCGGAGCCGTCCCTGGAGACGAGGCGGAAGCCGTCCTCGCCGAGACCGTCCGCGTCTGCGGCGGTTTCGATGCGTAGGCGGCGGACGGCGTTGGTGGCGGCGGAGGCGCGTACCACCTCGACCCGGCCGCCGGCGATGCGCTCGTGGTAGGCGGCGAACTCGGCGGCGGCGTAGAGCTGGGACTCCGAGGCGTCGTCCGGCACCACCGCCTCGGCGAACGGCGCGGGGCGGACGCCGGCCGCCGCGGAAAGCGCCGCGGCGGCGAAGGCGGCGACGAATGCCGAGCGCATCATAGCGAGCGCGGCAGTTCCTCGAGCGAGTAGCACTCGATCGTGTCGCCGGTCTGGAAGCCCTCGTAGCCGGCGAAGCACACGCCGCACTCCTGCTGGCCGGTGACCTCCTTGACCTCGTCCTTGAAGTGGCGCAGGGTCTGCACCTTGCCGTCCCACACCTTCTCGCCGTTGCGCAGGATGCGGTACTTCTCCTTGGCGACGAGGCGGCCGTCGAGCATCTGGGAGCCGGCGATCTTGCCGAGCTTGCCGATGTCGTAGATGGCCTTGATCTCGGCGTGGCCGAGCACGACCTCCTTGTACTCCGGCGGCAGCAGGTCGAGCATGCAGCTCTTGACGTGGTCGATGAGCTCGTAGATGATGCGGAAGGAGTTGATCCTGACACCGTCGTGGCGGGCCTGGTTCTGCACGCCCGAGTCGTTGCCGATGTCGAAGCCGACGATCACCGCCTTGCCGGCGGCGGCGGACTTGACGTCGGTGAGCGAGACGTTGCCGGTGCCGGTGCCGATGACGCTGAGCGAGACCTTTTCGGACTTGATCTCGTTGAGCGCCTGGACGATCGCCTCGAGCGAACCCTGGGTGTCGGACTTGACGATGACGTTGAGCTCGCGCTGGCCCTCCGCCGCCATCGCGCTCATGAGCGCGTCGAGGGTGACGGTCTTGGAGCTGGCGAGGGCCTCCTCCTTCTTCTCCTGCGCCGTCTGCTCGGCGAGGGTGCGCGCGCGCCTCTCATCGAGCATCACCCGGAACTCGGCGCCGGCCTCGGGGACGCCTGAGAGGCCCGTGCACTTCACCGGCGTCGCCGGCGGCGCCTCCTTGACGCGGCGGCCGCGGTCGTCGATGAGCGCGCGGACCTTGCCGAAGTGCTCGCCGATGAGGATGGCGTCGCCCACCTTGAGCGTGCCGCCGGTAACGAGCAGCGTGGCGCAGGGGCCGAGTCCCTGCTGCAGCTCGGACTCGATCACAAAGCCGTTTGCGCGGCGGTTGGGGTTGGCCTGGAGCTCCAGCACCTCGGCCTGGACGAGGATATTCTCCAAGAGCGCGTCCACGCCCTCGCCGGAGACGCCGGAGACCGGGCAGCAGATGATGTCGCCGCCCCAGTCCTCGGGCGTGAGGCCGCGCTTCTGCAGCTGCTGCTTGACGCGGTCGACGTTGGCGGTGGGCTTGTCACACTTGGTGATCGCCACCATGATCTGGACGCCGGCCTGGCGACAGACCTTGATGCACTCCTCGGTCTGGGGCATGATGCCGTCGTCCGCCGCGATGATGAGGACGGCGATGTCGGTGATCTGGGCGCCGCGCGCGCGCATCGCGCTGAAAGCGGCGTGGCCGGGGGTGTCGAGGAAGGTGATCTTGCGCCCGGCGACGTCCACCTGGTAGGCGGAGATCTGCTGGGTGATGCCGCCGGCCTCGCCCGCGGCGACGCGCTCCTTGCGTATGTAGTCCATCAGCGTGGTCTTGCCGTGGTCGACATGGCCGAGGAAGGTGATCACCGGCGCGCGCGGGCGCAGCGTCTCGGGCGGATCCTCGGGGATGAGGTCGTCCGCGTCGATCGCCTTCAGGACCGGCTTCGCGGCCGCCTTGTCGCGCGAGTGCTCGATCGTCACCTTGAAGCCGTACTTCTCGGCCACCTTGGTGGCGACGTCTGGCTCGACGCGTTGGTTGATGGAGGCGAGGATCTTCAGCCCCATCAGGTCGGCGATGAGCCGGTTAGGCTTGATATTCAGCTTGGCGGCGAGGTCCTTCACGATCACCGCGCCGCGGATGGAGATCTCGCGGTTGGTCTCGTCCACCGAGATCCTGCCGCCCTGCTGCGGCACCACCTGCGCCACGCGCGGCACGCGCTTGTCGAAGCTCTTCTGCCCCTCGCGGTCCTTCTTGCCCTTACGGTTGCCGCGCTCGTAGTCGTCGTAGCTGACCGGCTTCGGCGGCTTGGGCTTCGGCGGCGCGGCGACGGAAATGGAGATCAAGGGAGCCGGCTTCGCCTTCTGGAGCGGCTTGAACCCGGCGTGGGTGAGGCCGATCTTGCCGAACGCTGGCGCGGCGACAGCGGCCTTCGGCTTGTAGCCGGGGGCCATGCGGATCGCCGGCTTGGCGGGCGCGGCGGGCTTCTCCGCATCCGCCGGCGCCGCGGACTCGGGCCCCGGCTTCGCCGCTGGTGCCTGCTCCGCCGACTTTGCCGCGGGCTGCTTGCCGCCTTCCGCCGCCGCCTTGGCTACGCGCAGGTGCTCGGCGAGCTTCGCGCTCTGCTCGGCGAAGAACTTCGCGTTGAGCTCCGCCGCGCGGCGGCGCTTGTCCTCGCGCTTCGCGAGCACACCCGAGCCGCCGGCCGCCAGCGCCCCGCGCAGACGGTCGGCGTCAGACCCGTCGACCGCGCTGATGGCGCTCGCGACAGCGATGCCTGCGGCCTCCGCCGCCTTGATGACGTCGGCGCTCGTCACGCCCGCCTCTTTCGCCAGTTCGTATACTCTCATTGCGATGGCCCCCATAAGTCGTTTGGTCGCGCTTCGCCCCAGGCCGGTCCTACTCTTCCTCAGCGTCGGACTCGGCCTTGCCGGACGTCAGCGCCGCCACCGCCTTGGCGGCGGCATAGACGCCCTTGGCCTGCACCTCGTCGAGCCCGGAGGAGGCGAGGAAGCTCGCCTCGTCGGCGTCGGCGATGCCCTCGACGTCGAGGAAGCCGGCGTCGGCCATCTTGGTGGCCGCCGCGATCGACACCGAGAACATCTCCGCGAGCTCCTTGATCGCCTCCGCCTTCTGGTCCTCGAAGGACGCCGTCGCCATCGAGCGCTTCACCTCGACGTGCCAGCCGGTGAGCTTCGAGGTCAGCTTGACGTTCTGGCCGCGCTTGCCGATCGCCAGCGAATACTGGTCGGACGCCACCACCACGTGCACCGTGTTCGGCTCGACCGGGTCAACCTCGATCGACTCGAGCCTCGCCGGTGCCAGCGCGCCGACCACGTACTGGCGGATGTCCTCGTTCCAGCGCACGATGTCGATCTTCTCGCCGTTCAGCTCGTCCACGATCGTCCGCACCCGGCTGCCGCGCTGGCCCACGCACGCGCCCACGGGGTCGATGTTCTCGTTCGAGGTGCGCACCGCGAGCTTCGCCCGGTAGCCCGGGTCGCGGCTCACGCCCATGATCTCCACCACGCCGTCGGCGATCTCGCTGACCTCGAGGCGAAAGAGCGCCTCCACGAACTTCGGGTCGGTGCGGCTCAGAATCACGCTCGGACCCTTCGCCGGATCCTGCTCCACGCGCTTGATGATCGCCTTGATGGGGTCTCCGACCTGGTAGTTCTCGGTGGGGATGCGCTCCTTGCCCGGCAGCAGCATCTCGGTCTTGCCCACGGTCACGTAGGTGTCTCGGCGGGAGATCGCGCTCACCGTGCCGGAGACGATGTCGCCGACGCGGTCCTTGTACTCGGAGAAGACGTTGCTGCGCTCGGCGTCGCGAATCTTCTGCATGATCAGCTGCCGCGAGGTCTGCGCCGCGATGCGCCCAAGCCGCGAGGCCGGCATCTCGATGGTGATCGTCTGCCCCTCCTTCACCGGGTTGCCGTGGTTGTAGCGCGCCGCGGTCGCCAGCGGGATGAAGCCGGGGCCGGTGTCATCGTCGGAGCAGACCAGCTTGTCGTAGACGTGCAGCGAGAGGTCCTTGCGGTCGATCACCACCTTCACGTCGTTCGTCACGTTCGCGTTTTTCTTCGCAGCCTGCTGAAGCGCCGCCTCGATCGCGGTCAGCACGATCTCGCGGCTCACGCCGCGCTCGTTCTCGATGTGCTGGACCACCGCCAGCAGCTGATTGTTCATCGCCATCTGAAACTCCTTGCCTTTTCTTTGCCCATTTTGTAACAGAAACCCCACGGACCGACCCGCCGGATCGCCGAAAACTTGCGTATAATACCATAAATGTGCCGCTTAGGTCAAATCGGCCCGGGGGAAATTTCGAGGACTTGGCAGGCGCGCCAGCCTCCCCAGACGAAAAAACGCCAGGGCCGGATGCCGCGGATGCGCCGGACGACGCGGCCCGCGCGGTCGAGGAAAACCGCGTCGATCGGGTAGCGCATGAAGAGGGTGTGGATGGCGTTGCAGCGCGGAATTAGCAGTCCGCAGCCCCGTGCCGGGGCAGGCCGGCCGATGAGGCCGCAGGCGCGCTCGGCGAAGGTCTCCGCGACGTCTGCGTCCACGGTGAGCGGCGCCTCGCCGCCCACCGCCGGAATCTCGACACGCTCCCGCCTCATGGCGCGCGTCAGAAGACAATGGCCACGTCCGGCAGCGCCGCACGGATGCGCGACAGCTCGGCCGGGTTGAGGTCGAGGTCGCCGAGCTGGAGGCTCTTGAGCGAGCACCACGCGCCGAGGTCGGCCGGCAGCTGCCTGATCTTGGTGTGGGTGAAGGAGAGGTTCTCGAGCCCCTCGCGCTTCGCGAGCCAGTCCGGCACCTCCGTGACGTCGTTCCAGGAAAGGTCGAGGTCGGTGAGCTCCGGGAGGTCCTTCAGTGTCTCCGGCACCTGGGTGAACTTGTTGTTCCTGAGGTAGACGCGGCGGAGTTTCTTCAGCCCCGAGAGGTCGGGGAGCGCGGCAAGCCGGTTCTCGTTGAGCCGAAGCCACTTGAGCCCGGCGAGCGACGCGACCGCGTCGACGTTGGTGAGCTGGTTGCGGTCGAGGTTGAGGTAGTCGACGACGTCCGGGCGGAGCGCGTCCTGGCAGGACGAGAGGTCCTTCAGCCCCTGGTCCTGCAAATAGACGCGCGCGCCCTCCGGCACCGTCTTGTATGCCGGCGTCGGCTCGTCGAAGCAACCCGCGGCGGCGAGGCAGAGGAGAACTGCCGCGCATCCGCGCGGACGAACGAATTCAGCGAATCCAGTCATTGTCTTCCCTCCCGCCGCCGCGGCGATGCTCAGGCGTTGGCCGCCGCGACGATGCCGGCGAAGTCGGCCGCCTTGAGCGCCGCGCCGCCGATGAGGCCGCCGTCGATGTCCTTCTTGGCGAGCAGCTCCGCCGCGTTCGACGGCTTCATCGAGCCGCCGTACTGGATGCGGACGGTCTCGGCCGTCTCGGCGCCGACGAGCCCGGCGAGGGTGGCGCGGATGAGCGCGTGCACCTCCTGCGCCTGGTCGGGCGTGGCGGTCTTGCCGGTGCCGATCGCCCAGACCGGCTCGTAGGCGATCACGAGCTTCGCGCAGTCGGCGGCGGTGACGCCCGCGAGGCCGACCTTCATCTGGCGCTCGATGACCTCGTTGAGCTTGCCGGCCTCGCGCTCCTCGAGCGTCTCGCCGATGCAGACGATGGCGGTGAGCCCGGCGGCGATCGCCGCGCGCGCGCGCTTGTTGACCGTCTCGTCCGTCTCGCCGAAGTACTGGCGGCGCTCGGAGTGGCCGACGATCACGTACTTGGCGCCGGCGTCGAGGATCATCCCGGTCGAGATCTCGCCGGTGAACGCACCGTGATCCTCCCAGTGGCAGTTCTCGGTGCCGACGCCGACCTGGGTGCCGGCGGCCGCAGCGACCGCGGCGGGGACGTCGATCGCGGGCGTGCAGCACACGACCTCGACCGACGCGAAGTCCTTGGTGGCCTCGGCGACGGCCTTCACGAGCGCCGCCGTCTCGGACGGCTTGACGTTCATCTTCCAGTTGCCGGCGATGATTTTCCTTCTGCTCATTTTCTCTTCCTCCCTTTGGTAATTGTTTTGGGTTTTGAAACTGTCGACCTCCTGGCGCCGGGCTCGAACCGGCGGTACTTGACGCCCGCCTCGCGGAAGAGCGCGCCGACGACGTCGAGGAACGCGTAGTCGCCGCCGTACACCACCTCGGCGAGCCCGGCGTTGACGATCATCTTCGCGCAGGTGAGGCACGGCGAGATGGTCACGTAGATGGTGCCGCCGCCGATGGAGTTGCCGTGCTCAGCCGCCAGGCAGATCGCGTTCTGCTCGGCATGGGAGCAGATGCACTCGTCCAGGTGCGAGCCGGACTTCGCCTTGCCGGAGCAGCGCGGGCAGCCGCCCTCGAAGCAGTTCTTCACCCGGCGCGGAGTGCCGTTGTAGCCGGTGGAGAGTATGTGGTTCTCCTTCATAATCACCGCGCCGACGCTGCGGCGGCTGCAGTTCGACCGCCGCGACACTACGTGCGCGATGTCCATGAAGTACTCGTCCCAGCTTGGACGCGGATCTCTCTTCTTTGCAGGCATTTCGGCGTAGTATACCAAAAACCCGCCCCAACGCGCAAATCGCGGTGCTTTGCCAGAGTGCCTCCACCACCTCGTTCCAAATGGCGATCATGCCATCCAGGTCTGCAACATGATATTCGCGTATGGTCATTTTATTGTAATTCCTTCCTTATGCGGCGGAGGTACAGATACACCGTACTGATCGGTCGTCCAACGGCTTCGGCTACTGCCGCGCCCGTCAACTTTGGGTTCTCCGCCAGGAGTTGCCGTATCCTCTCCACAAGTTCGCCATCATTCTGCCGAGGACGTCCGCGCATTCGGCGTATCGCGTGCTCCTCGACCGCCGCTGTCATGACCCTCTGAAGGTGCGCCGCCGCTTGGGCTACCAACGCCTCGTTCGTCAACGAATCCGTCGCCGCCTCAAATCCTGCCGCACGCCGTCTTGCGACATCAACTGCCCGATCGAACTTGATCTGCTCCAGAAGATCCGCCATCAACTCCTTATGCGCGTCAAGAATCTCGGTCTCCGACGCATTCTCACCATAAATCTGCCGCATTCCCCGAAGTGCCAAGTCGTCTCCTTTCCGCAAAGCCGTCAGACTACTCCAGGCATATTCGTCAAACTCCGTCGCAACTGCGGCGCGAATCGGATTCAAATGAATATATGCAGCACGCTTGCCCAATTCGCTCGGAGTATCGGGGACAAGGACATCCTTGTAGACCGATTCCCAAAGCGTCCCCGGTGGGCATAGCGCTGGTTGTACTCTTGCGTCAGCCACTGCTTGACGATTTTCATGAATTCGCCGATCTTATACATCGGCTTCTGAATACGCGCCAGCAGGTGTGCTACCGATTCCTCGCCACCATCCGTGGCAAGCCGCAGCGACGCCAACTTGCGTTCAAGCTGCTCCTTTCGCGCAACCCCTTTAAGGACGCCATACCGTCGAATGACCTCAGCCTCATCCAGCGGCTGCGGTTCAGGAAGATAGGCAAGGACGTGGAAATGATTTGAAAGAACGCACCAAGAGACGAGTTGAATACCGCAAAAATCGGACGCGCGGCGAAGCATCTCGATGAAATCGGTGCGAACTTCGTCCGTCATGAAGTAGACCTTATGGGCGATGCGACTCATCAGGTGATGATAAGTGCAGAACCCCTTGACGCGGCTATTCGAAGCAGACATGATGAAATGATACCAAATTGGGCCATGAATCGGCAAGGAGGAATTACAATAAAATATAGAATTGAGGTCTTGTCTAATCGGATTTTGGTAGACTACCCTACTGTTCACCGGGCATAGTGCCTGGTAAGAACGGCCCGTCAAGGGAAGGCCTCCCAAGACGGGCCTGCGGCGACGAGGCTCTTT